>NZ_JNKX01000012.1:0-134840 GCF_000702225.1 Bacteroides sp. Ga6A2
TTTTCCAGTCATCGTCAAAGTCTCCTTCGTATCTGTCTCCATCAGCAAAGTAATAGGTTCCATGTACTGGATTGCCTCCTTTCCACAGTGCTTCAATTCTTTCCCCATCTGTAAAATAGAATGTACCTTTGCCCGAAGCTTCTCCGTTAAAGTCAAGATAACCTACATACTTATTACCATTGTCATACTGAATCGTTTCAATAGAACCTGACTGTGTATCTACAGAAGAAGTGTAATCTTCACGAACTTCTTCATTCAGCCTATTTTGCTTTTGTTCTTGCGCTTCTTTCCAGCGTCGGCGCATTTCGTTCATGTCCATAGAGCTCCTAATTATTTGAATATTAAAAAATCATATTTACTGACATCCAGTATTTTATTTGTTGTCTGCGTGCAGATGCAATAGTCTTCGTGTATTCTTTCTCAAAATCTGTAATGACAGATCTGAATGCATCGGTATTGCCTGCAGAAACTGCTTGTTTTAACTTTTCATCCAGAGTTGTCATCTGGAAGTTTAATACGGTTGTATTTATAACCTCTTTCAAGAGTCTGTCTTTCTCTTCGGCATCTACGTCCAACTGCATAATTGCATCTTTTAGTTCGCCGTTAGCGGAAGAAACAAAAGTATTCCAAGAATCGGACAAATAGGAATTAAGCCTTGACAGACTGCGGTTTACATGCTCCGACAGAATATTGTAATCTCTTGGTGCATCGTCCTTTTCTGTCCCAGCCTCGACCAACTGCTTGTCTGCCGAATCTGTAGGCGTTTCATCCTTTTTGTCTGTGTGGCATAGCTTGCTTACGAATTCAAAAATTGTGTGAATGAGCCAGAATAATATAAGCCCACAAACTACTACGCCAATAGCAATCGACCCCCATTTTAACACAAATTTAATGAAATTGTATGTTATTTTTATTAACGATTTCAGCGTATAGTCGTAAAATACAATTAATATAAACCACTTGATTATTGTCTCTATAATAACCAAAGCAATAAAACCTCCACTAAAGATGCCAAAAATAGAAAAACAACCGAGGCAGCCTGCAGAATCAAAACAGCCGTTGACGCTGCTATTGCTACTTTTGCCGCTCTGAATGTTTGAACCGTAATCTGACTTATATTCACGTGCAGGCGGCTCCGACAAATTGATGAATGACGTTCTTTTGTGGAGCACCGATAACATTTCCTCTTGCTTAGCTTCGAGGCGTGTAATATATTTACTGATGTCTATTTCTTTCATAACTGGTTATGTAACTCGCTCAGTACGTTTCCAGCAAAGTGCTGTTATACTAGTGAGTTATATTTTGCAATCTGTTTTGTTGCAGCCATATCTATAGCAGAAAGTAACTTCGATTTATACAAGTTCAACTGTGTCTTGATGTCCGATACATTTACAGCAGAACTCATCATTGATGAAAATTCAGAAATGCTTATATCTATCACCTCATACAGGAATATTTTTGAAGATATAGCGTCTTTCTGATTGTCGTCTAACAAAGATGAGGCTATAATTTCTTGAACTTCTTTCTGCTTCGAACCCATAAAATCTTCCCATTCATTGGTTGTCTTTTTTACGGCATCCAGAACCTTCGAAGTTATTTCATTCTTCAATTCTGCTACGCTAATGTTTGAATTGGCAGAAGTTTTTGTCGCAACATCTTTTTTTGCATTTGAAAACTTATATCCGCCAAAGGCACTTGCTGCAGAAATGCACAAACTTAGTATCTTTGAGTCTGTTGCCAAGGCACATATAGCCGACAAACCAGAAATGCCATAAAGCAGATATGATATTGGCGGAATGCTGCTTGACTTAGTAGTATTCTGCCCATGGTGTAGGGCAGAATCTGAGTTTATCACGATAGCATCAATGTATCTTGATGCCTTTTCTTTTAGTCTGTCTTTTTTCTCTTCGATAGACTGGTTGATTATGTTTATCTTTTCCTTCATATTGTTATCTGTAAAGTGTTGATAATTCGGTTACACAAGAAATTATATCCTCGATTTTCTTAAGAACAACAGTCTTCTCCTGCATGTCTTTTTCCAATCCGGCAAGATAGGCTTCACCTTCTTTCTTAAGGTTTTCGACAAAGGATGTTTTCATGCCTTCAATAATTTGAAGCGCGTTTTGCAGATTCTTGTTTATCTCTCTCTTGACATCTTCCTTAATCGAATCTGAAAGCAGTCTGAAACTGCTAATCAAGGTTGAGTTGTGCTCTCTCAGGCATCTTGCAAGATATGTCTTTACTTCTTCTTGCTGCAGTTCGTCTGTTCCCGATGGGTAGAACTGGTTGTTTGCAATGTCATCGCCTTGGCGTTTGTAATCCGAAATTATATCGCCTATAGCCAACTCTTTATTGTCTCGCAGCTCGTCCAATGCTTTGTCTATCAAGTTCCGGTAATAGGTGTCTTTAAACGAAGTGCTCATTATCTGTTTCTCAAAGTCGCTTATGGAAGCATTCAGTTTTTCAGACATCTCATTTCTTGCATTGGAAAACAACTTCATCCATTCTTCATTCCATGATTTTCCATACAACTCGACAGCATTGTCAATTTGTGTACACAGTTCGTATGTGTTTACATGTTCAAAATCCATATCATACGTATTGTGTCCCCAGAGCATTCCCTTGTGTCTTATTGACTCGGTTGTTTGCTCTGTCGGAATCATTCTGATTTCGTTGAACTGTACATTGTTTGCAATGTGCTTAATCTCGTTCTGAAGATTTCGTTCAAAGCTGTTGAAAATGCCTGTAAAAGTTGATTTCAGACTGTCAAACAGTTTGCCCTGCATTTCCTTTTGCTTTTGAATTTCGGCAATGGTTGATTCGTTCAACTGTTCTTGTCTGTTCTTGAACTCGTTAAGGATATTGTCGATGGTTGAAGATATTTCTTGGCGGTTCTTTACGAAGAACTCTTTTATCTTTTCGGCAATAATGGCATCTTTGTTGTCCATGAAAACACCGTCAAGATACTTCTCCTTGATATCCGAGATATTGGCAAGCCCTTCAAACGACTCTTTAATATCATTGTCGGTAGAGAAATAGTCGGGATAGTATCGTTTCATCTGCTGTACAACCTGTTTCTCTACGTTGTCCCATTTGTCTGCTGGCTTGTGGGCAATAGAGAAACCGATGCCTGCAGTTGTGTCGAGTTTTATTTTTCCGCGCAGTTTCTCGTCGATGGTGTCTGACAACTCACGAAGTCTTTTCTTGAACTTCTTTGTCTGCATCTCTGCTGTGTCAACCAAGTCTCCGCGTTCTTCGTTCTTCATTTCTCGCTCAGCTCCAAGATCCTGAAGCACAGAGTCAAATTTACTTGCAAGAAGAACCACTGTGCCGATACCAGAGCCGCCAATACGAGAATTTAGGAAGCTAACATCGCCACTTCCAAGAAAGTCGGTAGAGGCACTAAGCAAGAATACTCCGTGGCATGAGTGCAGGAATGTACGAGTACGGTTCTCGCGTGATACAACGGGGTCGTTAACTCCCGGAGTATCAACAATTCGCAATCCCTGTAGCCGTTCGTCGTTCATCTTGATATATAGACTCTTGACTACCGATGTGTATTCGCCATTGGCACCTACATATTGTTCGAGTACGTTTTGCAAGTCTTCAAGGTCGTAAAATTCTTTCGAATCGTTTTGCTGACCAATTTTCAGTCTTGCTTTATCGGTGCATGTCGATACCATTTCGTGAGCCGAACGTACTTTCTCAGATGTTCTGCTTTCCAGTTCCTTCTTTATTATCATTTCCGGAGCACCTTGATTCTGCTCCCTGACTTCACGTTCGCACTTCTTGTAATCTTCGTCTTGTCTAACAAAGATATCCCAGTCTTTCTCGTTGAAGTATTCTACTTCGAAAGTGTTCTTTTCGGCATATTCAATAATTGTAAGTCCAGCCGTCATTGGCGTCGAAGCCTTTGGAAGAACGCTTTCTCCGTTGAAAAACAAGGAGTTAAGAAATGAAGACTTTCCGGCTTTTACTTGTCCTACGATGCCTATTTGCAGTGTGTTGTCTTTGGTTAGCAGACCTTCGCCACCTTCCTTAAACTCGTTAAATACACTTTCAAGCTCGGTAACTTTCTCATTAAGACCATCATAGTCGATGGTCTTAAGAGTTTCAAGCTTTGATTCCGATTTCTGTATGAGGTTTATTAACTGTTCTCTGTCCATGATTATAAAGCGTTGTCTATCTCGTTTTCAATCCATTTTGTGAAGGTTTGTTTCTTAGCCAAATCTTCATTTGTTTCTCCATTGGCAGTCTTCGTTTCAATCAGTTCGGGGTCGACATCCAAAAGAATCTTGCAGATGTCGCGGTACTGATTCTCTACGGCTGTGTGGAAGGCATTGTAGCCTCTTCTGTCTTTTATCGAAGGGTCTGCATCGTGATCGAGGAAAAATTGAACCATCATGTTGTTGCCTGTCTGTACGGCAAACGTAAGAGGGTTGTAACCGTCGGCATTGCAGACTGATAAATCTACGCCGTCTTCGAAACTGTGCAGGAACTGCTTGTAGTCGTCTTTCTTTATGCAGTCAAAAACATTCGGCACGGTATATTCATTATGCACACTTGCTGCCTTGTTGTGCTGCTGGTACTGTTTTATGCCTAGTTCAATGGCTGACATTATTATATTGCAATATTCCGTCATGTATTGAACATGGTTTTCTTCACGCTCTTTACTCTGAAGTGCATTCTCGCAATCATTGCAAGCTTCATCATACCGCTCCTTATATCGTTCGACGACATGATTCATCTCGATGTTAACGTCCTCAACCAGTGTTTTGCGATATTCCTCATTATAGTATTTATATTTAATGGCATTATTATGTTTGTTTACAGCTCTATCGTATGCTCTATCAGCCTTTCCGATTGCTTTGTTCAACACCTCCGAACTACCCCAATGGTCGTTATTCTCAAAATCCATAACTCCATTATAAAATTCCAAAAAGGAGTCAACTGCAAATTTTGATGATTCTGTTAGCTTGTCTGCCGCGTTCATAACTTCATTGTAGCTGTCAACTAGGACTTCATTTAAATCATGTACAATGGTTTCTTGATATTCTTTTGCACTTTTGTAGACTCCTTGCCATCCGTTTTTCAGGTCAAGTTTCTCGCTGTAATTTTCCTCTATGCTATTTATGGCATATTGGCTTGCTTCTATTTCATCTTGAAAAAGGCTTCGAATATTGTCCTTTACAGACTCCAACTCGCTATTACCGTTTCCTGCCTTCTTTGCCTCGTTTACAATAGTACTCAAAGTCATATTGTTTTTTGAACAATAAATTTTGTTGTCGAGGGTAGAATAGGCTATAATGTCTATGATTTCATTGGCAGGGAATTCTTTGTAGAGAGTTCTTGCAGCATCGTCTACAATTTTTGCACATTCCTGATAACCTTTCTTGTCGGCTTTGTTGAAAATAAAGACCTTCTTGCCGTTGAATTGCTTTATTATTTCAATATCGTTAGACACCGTTGTTCCACGCTCGCAATCAACGAGCCAGAACAGTACATTTCCTTCGCTTAACGCTTCGAGGGCTGTTTCTTTGTCAGTCTTTCCGTTAGACTGGTTTGCTTTGTCCGAATTGTTATATCCCGGAGTATCAATGAACACAAGACCGTCCAAGTCTTTTGACGGAATCTCAACAAAAAGTTTGTCAAGTACAGATGCCAAGAAAACGTTTGACTTCTTAGCGTGCTGAATAGCCTGCAAAACTCCCGGATTAAGGTTTACAAGCACATTCTTTTGGTTTACACCTTTAACAGATACTGCACGGCTGTTTCCTGAGCAATAAAGGTATGTCTTTACAACTGAGACTGGTTCAACACCTGTTGGGAGTAGATTGGTACAATTGGTAAGTCTATTGAGGAAAGAAGACTTACCTGATGAAAATCCGCCTGCAACGACAATCTGCGTATGCTTTGTGTTCTCATGGGATTCCATACAATAAGACAGTATATTGCAGTATTTTCTCAACTTATGGATGAAATCCGGCTCAACAAGATTACTTCTGTTTTCGTCCAGATATTCATTAAGCGATACGCCTTTGATTTTTTTGTTGTAAGCATCATTGACACAATCCCAAAGGCAATCGGTGTCGATAGATGGCACGGCAGAGCAAATGCTTGCCATAAGTTCCATTACGTTTTCTGGATTTTCGTATGGATTAACCTTTATTATCTGCTTCTTTGGAGCAGACGATGATGATGGTGTATTTGATTTTCGAACTAAAGCCATAAAAAAATAGTAAGTAGGGGCGTGCAATCAGGTAGGTTACACACCCCATTGGTTATTTTTTTTAGATTTCTGCAACAATAGTATTCAACTTAGAGATAGCAGCATTAAGTTTTGCAATCTCTGACTCAACTTCTTCCTTAGACTTGTTGGCGTCAGCCTTCTTTTCATTAAGACCTTCCTTTACCTTCTCCATCTTGGAAACGAGTTCTGCCTGAATCTTTTCCTGAATACGCTTTTGGTTATCAACCGTAATCTTGTAGATTGTAGGTCTGATGCCTTCAATCACCTGATCTACGCACTGGGTTGTAACCTGTTCTTTTACTTCTTCAAGTACTTCTTCGTCGCTCTTTCCAAATAGCCAATTCAAAACATCTGGCAAGAAAGGCAAAAGAAAGGCTGCTATTTTGCCCCATAATCCTCCTGCGGCAAGCAATAACTCGATATATTCATTCACAACTTCAAAAATATCAGAGAAGTCGCTCATAAAGTCAGTATCTACTTCAATTGTAGCCAAGTCTGCTACTGAGTCCTTAACTGCTGAACCAAGAGCAGAAGAATACTGTCCGCTCTCTTCTTTCAATGAAGAGATTATTTCTGCACGAACTGTGCTGACAATAACAGACTTTATGTTCTCTTCGCTGTCCTTGTTTATAATCATCTGTGCAATGTCAGTTGACTTGGCTATAAGAGCCATACGCACATTGTCAAGAACATCTTGTGTTGATTTCTCTGGTGTATCGGCTTCGCTGTTGTTTGCCGGAAGTTCTTCCTTTACGTTCGCAATCTCCTCGTCAATCTTCTTCAGGGTTTCATCAACGTTAGCTATGTCCTTTGTCCTGAGGTCTATTCTAATCTTTAGCTGGTCGATAACACCATTGACAATAGTCTTGAACTTTTTGCCAAGTTTCTCTGCAACAATAGTTTCTGAATCAAGACTGTTGATGTAAGAATTGAAGTCTGCAAGATTCTCGTTGACCGCACAAATCTTTCCTACATAAGGATTTGTGTTGCCAAGTTTGGTCATCTGGTACTTGATGTACTCTACAATGTCGTTAACATCGCTTTCTGGCTTCTTGTCTATTTTTGAAACCATAACAGCTGGATACATGTTGTACTGGCTTAATTCGTGCATAAAAGACAATGTGCTGCCTCTCAATGAACCTTGTTCGGCATCAACAATCAACACAAAAGCTGTTCCGCTTTTTATGTAGTTGAAGATGGCTGCATCATGACGCTCTATACCTGAGCCGATACCTGGCATATCTACAAGAATAACGCCTCTTTCTTGAAGCTGCTTGATTGGCTCGCTTGTACAATATACCTTGGCGATATCTCCCGGCTTTGTGTCTAATAATTTTATATCAGCAAGAGATTTTGTGTCAATCTTATTTCCGTTTCTGTATAGTTCTACACATTCTGACTGTCCATAATACAGCTCGTATGCTACAGCTGTTTCTGGCATTGTGTCAACAGGAAGCATGCCCGCTTTCTGTGTGAAGACATTGAGCAAAGAACTCTTACCTGCGCTGAATACACCTACAAGAGGAACTTTAATGTATTGTGAATCATGAACCTCGTTCATGAATTCTTCTGATTTTACCTTGAATTCTTCTGTAGCCTCGCCAACAAGCAAAGGTGTTACCTCTGAAACCTTGTCAAAGGCAATCTGATATTTCATTAAATTATTCATATTGTATTTGTTATTGTTTTATCCAATTCTGTCTACTTGAAGTTCTACCATATTCAAACATCCAGCCTTCTTGATGTCTATGCCATAGAGGCGATAGAAGGCGTCAACTACTGGCTGCCCGCCGTTTGTTACAACAGGGTTGGTCATACTCTGGGTTACTACCTGAACCGACATTCCCGGTTCGATGCAAATACCGTTTACCATCTTATGGTTCTTGGTTGTTATTCTATAAATAGGCATAATATAAAATTTTATGTTCTTAAAGCAAAGTTAGTATGGGATTGTATCTTGAATACAAAATTACTGTCTGTTTTTCATTAGTGAAATGGATGTTTGCTTGCGTAATGTATTAGAATACAAAACGTCGACAATATTTTGGGTGTAGTATTGTTTGTGTCTTATGCAAACCAACAAAGATTCATGTAATGTGTTTGACAAATATTCCCATTAGTTATAGAATTTTAATACTTCTACGACTATTGGCTCCAAGGATAGTCTCTTGTTTGATTAGTTTTTTGTTTGTTTTTCTGCATATACACAAAAAAAGAACGTGGAGCCAGCCTGATGCTCGTTCCACGATGTGTAGGCCTTCGCATTGCCCTGTCTGTCGAAACGAGCAACGCCGAAAGCCCCACGCTGATGCAAATATATAGTATGCCATATTGCCGACAAACGACAGAATCGCCTGAAGGCAATGACGGCTGTATATAATACATCCCAAGGGGCGTTCCCGTTGCTTTGTTCTTGACAGACAGCTGAAGTTGCGAAGTTCACACATCGTCAAAACCAAAGCGTTGAGGTACGCCTTTATTTGTATATGTATCTTATCCCGCTTTCCACCCTCGGGGCTTTCAGCGTATGTAAGACAAGGCAAATATAGTAAAAAATAATTTATCTATATGAAAAATGTTAAAAAATCTTAATAAAGGTAATAAAAAACTATTGCACTATCTTTTTGTGCCATATATTCTATATAATGTGCGGCTATGGTATAGAATTAAAATCCAAGCATCTCGAGGTGTGCTTTATTTTCGATATGCCCTTGGCTTGTCGTAGAGTAGGCAAGGGTATAGGAGATGCCACCTGCCATTTTGAAATGTAAGCAGCGTTTGGTAGGGTAGCGTAATAAATGTCATCGAATAAAAACGCCAATTTTTGCAATTTTTTTTAGATATTGCGCCTGTCTAATTCGGCAATACAAAAAAAAGAGTATGCTGTAATTGGTAGCTATTATTTTTTTGTAAAAAAAGTGGTAACCCTACCACCTTTTTACAATGTTATTATGAAATGAACTATGTTTTTATTATTTTTGTAGCGCAAAAGGTGGTAAGGTTACCACCAAATATAATAACTAAATAATGAAATACCCAAATTTAGATAAAGTTCTCAAGGCTTGGAACGATTTGCAACCTCTAAGCGAAAGGGATAAGATGCGACTCAGTCGTCGCTTTACTGTTGATTTCAATTTTAATAGTAATCATATTGAAGGTAATACTCTAACTTACGGACAGACTGAATTGTTACTCTTGTTTGGTAAAGTTATTGGAACGGCAGAAATGCGCGACCTTGAAGAAATGAAGGCTAGTAACGTTGGCTTAAAAATGATGATTGAGGAGGCAAATATGCAAGATACTCCGCTAACACAGAATTTTATCCGAACGTTACATCAAACTCTGCTTAGGGAGGATTATACAGTTTACCATACACTTCCAGGTGGTGTGCAGACAAGCTATGTGATACACGCAGGGCAGTATAAAACACGTCCTAACAGTGTTATCACTCGTTATGGCGACAGATTTGAATATGCTTCGCCAGAAGAGACTCCTGCTTTGATGACAGACTTGGTGAACTGGTATAACGAAGAAGAGAAAAAAGGAAAACTGTCACCTTTAGAATTGGCAGCACTCTTTCATTATCGCTACATTCGTATTCATCCTTTTGAGGATGGCAACGGCAGAATAGCACGCTTGATGGTAAATTTTATATTGTCACGTCATGGATGGCCTATGATTGTTGTTCGATCTCGCAAAAAAGCAGAGTATCTTGAAGCTTTACATGAGACAGATATGCTGATAGGCACTTCGCCAAGTGAAGGTGCCCATGCAAAGATTAATGAGATAAAACCTTTTCTTCGTTTCTTTACAAAAATGGTATTAGAGGAGATTACAGCAGATATACGTTTTGTATCTGAACATGACAAAAATGTCTGGTGGTATGACGGAGAGAGAATATCATTCCGTTCTACAAACTATGCAACAATACTATATGCTATGCAATCTATGCCATCACTCAGTATATCGCAGATTAAGGAGATTACAGGTATAAATACTTCCGCAATACAAAAACTGCTTGATTTGTTAATTTCAAAACGATATGTTGAACGCAACGAAAGCGATGGCAGTTGGAGGGTCTTTATAACCCCATCTGAGATGTGAGCTGCATGACTTTGTCTTCCTTTAGGGTTGTCTTTAGCATACAGACCTATTCAATGTGCTTTTATGTTTTCTTGTACAGAACTAGATGTGATTAATTGTAACGATGGTTTTATAGTACTTATGTCTGTATCTGTCAAAAATAAATAACCAACTTTTATTTCTTAAACCAACGAAAATCGCCTGCGCTATCCTTTCGGATATGCAGGCGATTTAAAATTTATTTGTATGAAGTTATCTAATTACTTCTTGTTCAGAGCCAAGTCAACATTTACGGCACATGCTACAGAGCAACCAACCATTGGGTTGTTACCGATGCCAAGGAAGCCCATCATCTCAACGTGTGCTGGAACTGAAGAAGAACCTGCAAACTGAGCGTCAGAGTGCATACGACCAAGAGTATCAGTCATACCATAAGAAGCAGGACCTGCAGCCATGTTATCTGGGTGCAAAGTACGACCTGTACCACCACCTGAAGCAACTGAGAAGTATGCCTTACCAGCGCGGATACGCTCCTTCTTGTAAG
This sequence comes from Bacteroides sp. Ga6A2, assembly GCF_000702225.1. Classification (NCBI taxonomy): domain Bacteria; kingdom Pseudomonadati; phylum Bacteroidota; class Bacteroidia; order Bacteroidales; family Bacteroidaceae; genus Bacteroides; species Bacteroides sp. Ga6A2. The sequence continues at coordinate 10,878 of NZ_JNKX01000012.1, forward strand.
TACCAGCAACTGGGTGCTGGAAACGAGTTGGGTTAGTAGAGTTACCTGTGATAGATACATCTACGTCCTCGTGCCAAAGAATAGCAACACCCTCGCGAACGTCGTCAGCACCGTAGCAGTTAACAGCGGCACGTGGACCGTTTGAGTAAGCCTTCTTCTCAACAATCTTAAGCTCGCCAGTGAAGTAGTCGAACTGAGTCTTAACGTATGTGAAACCGTTGATACGAGAGATGATCATAGCAGCGTCCTTGCCAAGACCGTTAAGGATACAACGAAGTGGCTTGTCAGCTGGTCTTGACTTGTTAGCCATCTGTGCAATCTTGATAGCACCCTCAGCAGCAGCGAATGACTCGTGACCTGCAAGGAATGCGAAGCACTTAGTCTCTGGCTCAAGAAGACGAGCAGCAAGTTCGCCGTGGCCGATACCTACCTTACGGTCGTCAGCTACAGAGCCAGGAATACAGAATGACTGAAGACCCTCACCGATGTAGTTTGCAGCCTCAACAGCATTCTTAGCCTTCTCCTTAAGAGCGATAGCTGTACCTACAACGTAAGCCCACTTAGCGTTCTCGAAACAGATCATCTGAGTCTCCTCACATGTCAAGTATGGGTCAAGGCCTGCAGCGTCGCAGATCTGGTTAGCCTCCTCGATAGAAGCGATGCCATGCTTATTCAAACAAGCAAGAATCTGCTTGATACGACGATCCTGTGATTCAAATTTTACTTCTCTAATCATATTATGGGTCCTCCTTATTATTCTTTACGTGGGTCAATAGATTTAACAACACCGTCCTCAGCCTTTGTACGGCCGTAAGTACCGGTAACACTCTTCAAAGCCTCGTCAGCTGGAACGCCCTTCTTGATAGCATCCATGAACTTGCCCATGTGAACGAACTCATAACCGCAAACCTGATCGTCGGCATCAAGGAACATCTTAGTGATGTAACCCTCAGTAAGCTGAAGGTAACGAGTACCCTTAACCTTTGTACCGTAAAGTGTACCAGTCTGTGAGATAAGACCCTTACCAAGGTCCTCAAGACCAGCACCGATCATCAAACCGCCCTCAGAGAAAGCAGACTGTGTGCGTCCGTAAACGATCTGAAGGAACAACTCGCGCATTGCTGTGTTGATAGCATCGCAAACGAGGTCAGTGTTAAGAGCCTCAAGGATAGTCTTGCCCGGAAGAATCTCTGATGCCATAGCAGCAGAGTGAGTCATACCTGAACAACCGATAGTCTCAACGAGACACTCCTCGATAACACCCTCTTTTACGTTAAGTGTAAGCTTACAAGCACCCTGCTGAGGAGCACACCAACCCACACCGTGAGTAAGACCGCTGATGTCCTTTATTTCTTTTGCCTGAATCCACTTTCCTTCTTCTGGAATTGGAGCTGGTCCGTGATTAGGACCTTTGGCTACGCAGCACATTTCCTGCACTTCTTTTGAATAAACCATGTCTTATTTTATTTTATTAGTATAAAATTGTTATTCCGGCTATAAGTGATAGTTCTGTTTAAACTCTTGTTTATAGCGTTTATAGTCTTTATTACATTAAGTTGTTGCAAATGTAACTAAACATTTTTAATTTACAAGTAAAAAAACTATAGTTTTTCGGGAAGTTTTCGGTCTGCCGACTTCATTTTTGTCATCGCAACGGTGTATTGTACGGCAAAATGTAAAGTATAGGTTACAAAGCATCCGCACAAGATTGTGGTCTTGTACGGATGTTGGCTTGCAGTCGCGTCGTCACGTCGTGGCTACATGCTTGTCGTGAAAATTTTGTGTTGTAATGCTAAGAAAGTTTAATACTTTGTAAAACTGTATTGTTGTCGTATTTTCTGTTTATCTTTCTTGCATAGGCTTGCGAAATAATCTTTCCACCCCGGGCAGAAATTGATGTGTCAACGCTTGATTTTGCCAGTCGTTGTGCTTCGCTTTCTGACCGTAATGTGTTCTGAATTTGTAATTTCCGCAATTGGGTGCCATTGTTATGAATCTTTAATATGTCGTTTGCGATGCAAATATACGCAAATAAATTTATATCGCAAGCGATTTAACAACTTTTTTACGCTTAATTCGCATTTTTTATGATTTAGGACATGTTTTTCGGTAGGGTAGAATGAAAAACGGGGTCTTGAAAAGCGTGATGCTTCGATTTACTCTGGTTTGCTTTGTGGCAATCGTTCAAGTTACTACATCCAACTTTCAACAGACATTGGCAATTATTATCGGCTTGCTTTACCGAACCTTCCCCGAACTATGAACGTAGCTTGAACGTACCTTGTGGCTTACTTGAACGAACCTTGAACGTAACTTGAACGTACCTTGCCCGTAGCTACCCCGTATCTTCCCCGTAGCTACTCCCTTGCTTGAAAGTTGGTTTTTCGATTTTTTCTGCATATCGATTCGTCGCTTTGCATATTGTTCCAGAATTGCTTATGCCGCCCTCGTGTAAATAATTCGGGATTCCTTCGGGATGCGTTCGAGATTCCTTTGGATTTTGTCCTGTTTTTTTCAGATATTATAAAAATGCGGAAAAATATGTTTTAGGACACCGTTTTTGTACCGTTATATAAAATAATGAAAATATGACGAAAAATATTTAAGAAAGAATTTGCTGATTTTGACATATAGTCTTATTTTTGTGACCGATGATTTACATTTGCTGATTCTGTGTTCGTAAACAAACAACCGTTTTATATTAATTACACTAATTTATACGATAGCAAACTCAATTTTAATAACTTTAATATCACTAAAAAGAATGAAACAAAAATTACATTTCTTTTTGGCGTTTCTCCTTGCTTTTATGGGAGTAACGCTTAGCTCGGCCGATGAGGTTGAGTATGTAACAAAGGAGAAGTTGCTTTACAAGACAACTTTCCAAGACTGGGCCGATGTAAAGGCTGACAAGACAAAGGCCGTTACCGTTACCAAGCAGATGACTAATGGCGAAGAGCTTGTTTTCTCGCTGTTCAATACTGCCCTCGACAACGACGGAACTCATTCTAAGTTTTCTAACGAGGATGTAACTCCCGGTTATTTGCAGACTCAGAAAGACAAGGATAATGTACCTTACATTGAGACTTCTGCAATTTCCGACCTTACAAAGTTCGAGCTTTATCAGGCTGCAACAGGCGGCACACGAGGTGTTACCGTTAGCGTGAAGGGTGATGGTGATGCAGACTGGGTTATGCTTCACAACAAATCTATCGAAAAGGCTGCGGGCGAGCTTCTTTCTTTCGAGGTAAACCGCAAGAACTGCAAGATTCGTATCGGAACTTTCGATCCTGAACAGAATGCTTACATTCTTTCTATGAAGATTTATGGAAATGTTCAGGTTCCTGCTCGCAAGTTTGTCGATTTCAAGGTTGACTTGACTCCAAACCCTTATAGTGTAACCGTTCCTTCTGACGGCATTCTGCCTGCTGGCGTTGTTGTAAACGGTGGTGAATGGCACGACAAAGACCACGGATATAGTGATTTCAGCGTATCTGTTCCTGTAGACGGTCCGGTTGAGGTTTTTGTTGGAGGTTGCAAACATTCAAATAAATCGGCAACTGTTTCTATTGACGGTAATGTAGTTGCTACATTAGACACCAAGTCTATTGGCTGTACCGGCTTTGCAAAATACACATATAATAAGGAAGAGCCTGCCACGCTCACAATCTATTGCGGTCAGTATTGTCCTTCGCTCGAAGTTAAGGCTTGCGACTATATCGAGGAGTGTACCGTAACATACTACGATACCGATAACACGACTGTTCTTGGTACTGAGACTGTTGAGGGAAGCTCTAAGCTTGCGTTCAAGTATAGCGAGAAAGACGTGACCGTTCCTGAGGGACAGAAGTTCCGTGGCTGGTTTAACGGCAAACTCTCAACATCAACCAAGGTTGCCGAGGGGCTTGAGATTACCGAGGACATCAAGTTGTATGCAAGGGCTACAGATATCGAGAACGTAACAGATGTTTCTCATTTCATTTATGACCTTACAAAGCCTTACTTCTATATCGAAGACCACGAGGCTATCGAGGCTGTTAATGCTTCATATTACAACGAACACGGATGGGTGGTTGCCCAAGGTGGCTCGTTCAAGGTGAAAGTGGGCGGCAAGGCATATATTACAATAAAGAATTGCCAGCACTCTAAGGCGGGCGAGGGCATTGTAACAGATGAGGCTGGCAAGGAGATTGCCCGCTTTAATGCCGTTGCTGCAAGCGATGGCGCAGCAACATCTATCAAGTATGATGGCGAGGCTACAACTCTTACAATAACATATCCTAACGGAGCTTATGTTCATGGCATCGAAGTGGCTTGCGTTCGCGAATTCGTAGAGTTTGATGAAACTCTTGGCTACTACAAGATTCCGGCAAACGATGTTAACAGTTTCTTGCTTGCTCTTGCTGATGCAAACTCAAAGGGCGATGTTAAGATATTCCTTCCAAACGGAACATACGATTTGGGCGAGATTACTCTTACTTCAGTCTCTGGAAAGAATATCTCTATCATTGGCGAGAGCATGGAGGGTACAATAATCAAGAATGCTCCGCTTGTAGAGAACGAGGGTATCGGTACTACTGCAACTCTGCTGAATAATTCAAGCAACCTCTATCTTCAGGATCTGACACTTCAGAATGCACTCGACTATTATAAGAGTGGTGCTGCCGGTCGTGCTGTCTGCTTGCAGGATGAGGGTTCTAACACAATCTGCAAGAATGTGAGACTGCTTTCTTATCAGGATACATATTACAGTCACAAGACTTCTAAGTTCTATTGGGAAGATTCAGAAATCCACGGAACTGTAGACTATATGTGTGGCAACGGCGACGTTATCTACAACCGTTGTAAGTTGGTTAACGAGTCTCGTGCTGCAAATAAGGAAGATGGTCAATGTACAGTTTGTGCTCCAAATCATTCAGCAGAGTGCAAGTGGGGCTATGTTTATCTTGACTGTACAATCGATACAAAGAGTAAGACGTTCGATTTTGGTCGTTCATGGGGTGGTGAGTCAAAGGCTGTATTCATTCGCACAACATTGCTTCAGCCAGAGAAGCTTATCTCTTCACGCTTTACAGTTGCTGGTATGAATGTTGCTGCTTACGGCTTTTATGAGTACGGCACAATGAATGCAAGCGGCGAGAACATCACTCCGGCTTCTAACGTGGTTAACTTTACTCATTCTACAGGCAACAAGCAGTATGAGACAATCCTTACAGACAGCAAGGCTGCCGAGTTTACAATCGCTAACATCTTTGGCGAGTGGGCTCCTGAGAGCGTTGCTGCACAGAAGGAAATTTCTGACGAGGTTGTTGCTGAAGGCAACTACGAGACTGTATCTGACTGCTATCTCGCTACTGTCGACGGCGCAACAAGCATCGTAGCCGCTTCTGCTGTAAAGGCTCTTATCGAGGGCAAGGGCAACGTTACTTTGCGTGCTGCAAACGGTCGCGGAGGTTTCGGTCCTGCTAAGGTTGTGGCAAGCACAACTGGTGTTAAGGCTGTGTCTGCCGAGAATGGCGACAATGTTGTTTACGACCTTCTTGGCCGTAAGGTGAAGAATGCTACAAAGGGCATCTTCATTATCAACGGCGTAAAGGTTATCAAGTAACAAAGATAGGTGTTACCGACGGCTCTTTCCGTTGGTGAACAAGTTTAATCCCTGCAAGACATCAGGTTCGAAAAACTGATGTTCTTGCGGGGATTTTTCGTTTTACAAAATCTTTTCTGTATATTCTTGCGTTTGTTACATTTCGTGTTACCATAAAGCCGTTTGGCTATTTTTCATATAGTATTTTTTGCTGAAGTGAGTTTGGATTATTATGAAAAACAAGTCGGTACGGCGTGAATTGATTTCAATATTCGCTGTGCGGTAAAGATACTTTTTTAACATTTACATGAACTTTCTTTGGATAAATATGAATATGAGGCAGGTTAGAGTTCTCGATGTAACAGATGCTGTAACAAAAGCGGCATGTGTGCTTATTGTGTATTTTAAGAAAAATATCTGTGTTCTGTACATGAAGTTTATTTATTTGTGTATTTTTGAGTATTTCATGTTGTTTATCTTACAATAAGGGTACGCCGGATATAATTTTTTCGTAAAATGACGCATTTTTCATAAAAAAGTTTGTGAATTTGGAAAAATACTGCGTAATTTACGCTGTCATTTGTCACATTTATTATGAATACCCTGAAAAAACTGAGCATCTTAATATTACTATTTTGTATTGTTTTACCAACGCGTGCGCAATTTAATATGCTGTTCACCTCCGACTATGATTTGCCAAACTCATTAGTCAACTGTATAGCCGAGGACAAGGACGGTATGGTGTGGATTGCCACCGAGGACGGATTATCCCGTTACAACGGCTCGAGTTTCGTAACATACAAGCAGATACCCGGAAATCCAAATTCGATACAAGATAACTTTGTGCGCTGTGTGTGTGTAGACAAACGCGGACACGTGTTTGTGGGAACAACGGTGGGCGTACAGATGTTCAGACCGCTTACGAACGACTTTACACCTCTTTTGATAAATGAAAAACAAGGCATAAACTCGTGCAATGTAAATCAACTTGAATTGCTGCAAGACGGCAGTCTTGTGGTGGCAGGCGAGAAGTGCTTTACAATTACTGTTGATGAAAACGATGTTCCGCACGTTAAGCCAAACCAAATAACGGGAAAGGTTGGCGTGCTGCACCGCTTCTTCGAAGACAGCAACGGCAGAAAGTGGGTTATTCAGCATTACAAAGTATGCCGTATAAATCTTGAGGGCAAACTTGTGCCCGTTGGCAGCAGCAACAACCACGACAGCGCATTCAGTTCGCTTTGCTGCGGTCCAGACCGTAAACTCTATGCCGGCAGTATGTTGGCAGGACTCTATATCTACAACGAACTTACCGACAAATTCGACTTGGTTGAGGGTACAGAGAGCCTTCTGAAGGTGCGCGACGTTAAGGCTATTCCCGGCACATTCACGCTGTGCGTGGCAACCGACGGAGTGGGAGTGCGTTTCTTCGACTGTCTCTCGCACCATTTTATCGTCTCTCATCAGTTCGACGATCCTTTTATAGATATCGCTTCGCAGAAGGCACATTCGTTATATATAAGCAAGCAGGGCGAAATATGGATGGCTCTTTATCAGAAGGGCGTGTTCATGGCATCGTCGTATTCCGTACCGTTTCAGTACATCGGTCACCGCTCGCAGAAATACGATTTCATTGGCGACAGATGCGTAACTTCTATAATCCAGACTCATTCGGGCGAGATTTGGACGGCAACTGACAATGGCGGACTCTACGGATTCACGCCCGATTTTAAGGTTATCCGCAAGTTCAACGTAAACACATCCGTGCCTAACGGATTGCCATCTACAATGGGCTCTCTGTTCGAGGATTCGAAGCACAACGTGTGGTTCGGCTCATACAATCAGGGCTTCGGAACGGTAAACTTGCAGACAGGAGAGTGCGACTATTGTTCGTTCGAGGGCAGGAAATTGAAGCAGATAAGCATCTTTGGGTATACCGAGGATTCGCACGGACAACTGTGGGCCGCCTCTATGGGAAACGGAATCTTGAAATACAACGAGCAGAAAAGGCAGATGGAGACATGCTTGAATGAATATTCGGCTGCATGGAGCACTTCGATATACTACGACAAGAAGACCGACATGATATTTGCAGGAACGTACAACGGAGTGGTGATGTTTAAGACTGCCGACCCTAAAAAGACGGCGAAGACAATTCTGCAAAAATATATTGTAAACAGCATCTCGCGTGTGTCGCAGGATGTAGTGGCGTTCTCCACAAACAAAGGCTTGGTCCTTTATGACATTGCAAAGAATAAAATTCAGGATTTTGCAGGACGACAGGGACTTGTTGGCAACACAATCTATGCTGCCCAGCCCGATCGCGAAGGCGGCTTGTGGATGAGTAGCGCGAACGGATTGATGCGCCTCGACCTGAAGAACAACTCGCTCGAGACATACACCATGCGCGACGGACTTCAGGGAAATGAATTCTACAAGAATGCTTCGATGGTAAGTTCGGACGGCAGACTGTGGTTTGGCGGCATCAACGGCATAACGGCATTCTCGCCAGCCGACATCAAGAAGAGCCACAGTAGTTGCATCGTACGGGTGGTTGGCGTTAAGTCGGGCGAGAACAACATTCTGCCGCTCGAAAAAGGCGAGTTCGTTCTGCCAAGCAACACATCTTCGTTCTCGGTCGAACTTGCAACGCGTCCGCTTTACATGACATACCGCGTGGTTTACAGTTATCGCATTGACAATGGCGACTGGGAGACGCTTCCGGTTGGAGTAAACCGCATCACGTTTAATAATGTAGGCTACGGAAATCATACGCTCTATACCAAGACAACCATCGACGGCGTTGATTCTGATGTTACCGAAACGTCTTTCATGGTCGAATATCCGTGGTTCTTGCGCTGGTGGGCCATCATATTGTGGGCAATGCTCATAGCATTCATCGCATATATATTGATGAACGAGGTGAATCGTCGCCGTGTGCTGCGCGACAGAATGCTTCAGGAGAAGCGTGAGAAGGATATAAACGAGGGCAAGATTCAGTTTTTTATGAATCTGGTTCATGACCTTCGTACGCCTATTACTCTCATTTCTACGCCTTTGCAGAAACTTATGCAGGTCGATAACGCTCCTGAGCGCACTCGCTTGTATCAGATTATAAACCGAAACGTCGGTCGCCTGCTCAGTCTTACAAACCAGATTATGGACCTTCGCAAGATTGACCGCGGAATGATGGAGATTCATTGTGTCGAAGTGCCTGTGAGCAACGTAATCCGCTCAATTGTGAACAGCATGAATGATGTTGCCGAAACGCGCCGCATAACCCTCTGCATGAACGACATGACCGAGGAGAACACAAAAATGTGGCTCGATGTAGACAGTTTCGAGAAAATCGTGCTCAACTTGCTGAGCAACGCCTTTAAGTACACAGCCGATGAAGGCAACATTGATGTTTCGTGGGAGACTATCGCTCCGAGCGACTTCTTCCGCGAGGGAGCACTCCGCCTCTGCATAACCGACAACGGAATAGGAATCCCTGCCGAGGAAAAGGAGAATATCTTCAAGCGATTCTATCAGGTAAACAACGAGAAGCACATAAAAGGCACGGGCATCGGACTTAATCTCGTAAAATCGCTCGTAGAACTGCATCATGGAACGGTAGGAGTGAGCGATAATCCGAGCGGAAAGGGTACGAGATTCACCATCGAATTGCCTCTCGGAAAAGATGCTTTCTGCCCTAAAGAACTGGAAGTGAGAAAGAAAGATGAGGAGAAGATAGAGGAAGTTGCATATAACGACGATGCCGTTGCAGAACGAAATACTGCGAAAGATGATGACGGCTTGGCTCGCAACAATAATGTAGTTCAGACAATAAGTAGAAAGAAAGTTCTTATTGTTGATGACGACGAGGAAATCCGCTCGTTCCTTTGCGAGGAGCTTGCAGCCCTATACAATGTTGTTGATTGCGGCGACGGAGAGCAGGCTTACGAGATAATCTCGCGCGAGGGAGCCGACCTTGTGGTTAGCGATATCATGATGCCGGGCATCGACGGAATAGAACTTTGCAAGCGCATCAGAAACAATATGCGAACAAGTCATATTCCTGTCATCCTGCTCACTGCCAAGGCTTCAGACCGCGACAGACTCGAGGGCTTGCAGGCTAATGCCGATGCGTATGTAACAAAGCCGTTCAACCTACAACTTCTGCTCACGCTCATCGGAAATCTGCTGTACCGTCACGATGTGGTGCGCAACACATACAGCGGCAACGTTATGCCGTCTGACCGCATTGATACTCCTCGTGTGCAGAGTGCCGACGAGAAACTCTTGGCGCGCATCATAAAGTGTATAAACGACAACCTCAGCAATCCTGACTTGACAACCGACGACATCGCCCGCGAGGTGGGTCTGAGCCGTGTTCACCTCTTCCGCAAACTGAAAGAGATGACAAACCAGTCTGCCACAATCTATGTGCGTAACATCCGCCTTACAAAGGCTTCGGAATTGTTGCGTCAGAAGAAGATGACGATATCAGATGTGGCATACGCTGTTGGATTCAGGACTCCTAAGAACTTCTCTTCGGCATTTAAGGAACTCTTCGGCATGACACCGTCTGAGTACATGAACAGTGAGGAATAGTCTGATTTGTTACAAAAGAGGTACTCTATAATTACATAGCCGTTTATTTGTATTTTTTTATTCGATTCAGTAATAAAAATAATATAATATTGCAGAGCGTAAACATTTAGTGTTTGCGTTCTGTTTTTTTGTCTAATATCATTTAAACAAACAATGAAGAAAACATTTTTGATTGTATTGATGGCTACCCATGTCTTCGGCTGTTTTGCACAAAACGGTGAGAAGGGGTTGAAGGATGCCTACAAGGATTACTTTAAGATTGGAGTTGCTGTTAATAGACGAAACTTAGACCACAGTAACGAAATGGAGCTTGTAAAGGCTAATTACAACAGCGTTACTTGTGAAAATGAGATGAAGCCTATTTCTGTTCATCCAAAAGAAGGCGTGTGGACATTTGGTGCAGCCGACAGTATTGCCGACTTCTGTCGTAAGAATGGTATCAAGATGCGCGGACATTGCTTGGCATGGCACAATCAGTTCTGCGACTGGATGCTTGTCGACAAGAAAGGCAAGCCTGTAAAGAAAGAGGTATTCTACAAGAGATTGCAGGATCACATCAACACGGTTGTAAACCGTTACAAGGACGTTGTGTATGGCTGGGACGTTGTTAACGAGGCCATTGTAGACGGTCCTAAGTTCGGCAGATTCGGCAAGGAGGTAAATCCTTACCGTCAGTCTAAACTGTACGAACTTTGTGGCGACGAGTTCATAGCAAAGGCATTCGAGTTTGCACGCGCAGCCGATCCTAATGCAATATTGTTCTACAACGACTATAATGCAGCCGATCCTGTAAAGTGCGAGCGCATCTATAATATGGTTAAGAAGATGAAGGATGCAGGTGTGCCTATCGATGCCATCGGTATGCAGGGACACTACAACATCTTCGGTCCAAGCATGGAGGATATTGATGCTGCCATCAACAAATATTCAGAGTTGGTAAAGACAATCCACATCACCGAGCTCGACATCAGAGCAAACGAGCAGATGGGCGGTCAGCTTATCTTCTCTACTGAGGGTATGAAGATTGACCAGCACGTTGAGGCAATGCACATCGACCAGTACGTTAAGCTTTTCCGTCTTCTTCGTAAGCACAAGGACGTTGTTAAGTGCGTAACATTCTGGAACGTATCAGATAGAGACTCATGGGTTGGCGTTCGCAACTATCCTTTGTTGTTCGATGCTAAGGCTCAGCCAAAGAAGAGTTACTACGAGGTGCGCGACTTCGACCCAAAGATGGATAACTTCGTTGTTAAGGAAGATTTCGTACCAAGCGAGCTGAACCAGCCGGGACAGCAGTATCCGATGGTTAACTCACAGGGCTATGCGCGCTTCCGCGTGGTTGCTCCAGAGGCTAAGTCGGTTGTCGTAAGTCTCGGACTCGGCGGCAGAGGCGGCACAGTTCTTCGCAAGAACAAGGAAGGCGTTTGGGTTGGAACAACCGACGGCCCTATGGACGAGGGCTTCCACTACTATCACCTTACTATCGACGGTGGCGTAGTTAACGACCCGGGTGCAAAGAACTACTATGGTTCTGTAAGATGGGAGAGCGGTATCGAGATTCCTGCACACGACAAGGATTTCTATGCTCTGAAGAATGTTCCTCACGGAAACGTACAAAAGATTATCTTCCACTCGCCAAGCACAAACAGCGAGCGCGTGGCATACGTTTACACTCCAGCCGAGTATTATCAGAATCCTAAGAAGCGCTACCCAGTGCTTTACTTGCAGCACGGATGGGGTGAGGACGAAACAGCATGGTCTAATCAGGGACACGCAAACCTCATCATGGATAACCTCTTGGCTGAGGGCAAGGCTAAGCCATTTATCATCGTAATGACTTATGGCATGACTAACGAACTGAAGTGGGGACACATGCACGAGTTCGACTGGACTGCATTCCAGAAGGTTCTTATGGACGAACTTGTTCCTTACGTAGATTCGCACTTCCGCACACTTGCCAACCGCAGCAACCGTGCAATGGCAGGACTCTCAATGGGCGGTATGGAGACACTCAACGCAACAATGGCTCGTCCACAGGTGTTCGGCTACTGGGGATTGTTCTCTGGCGGCGTTTACGACCCAGCCAAACTGGAGGGCATGGAGAAGCCAAAGCACATCTTCATCTCTTGCGGAAGCCGCGAGAATCCAGACCGAGTTAAGGAGTCTGTAGATAACCTGAAGAAGGCAGGCTTCAACGCTACTTCTTATGTGTCAGACCTTACAGGTCATGAGTTCCTTACATGGCGCAGAAGCCTTAAGGAGTTTGCTCAGATTCTATTCAAGTAAAAAGGCAAAAAGATAAAAATGAAACACATCATTTTAACAGTTATTGGTCTCTTCGGATTGTTGACAGCCGGTGCGCAGAATAACGTGTCTGGCTTCTACGAGAAGAATAAAGTATTTAACTACAATGATGGCGAGAAGGCAGCGGGCGAGATTGAACAGCCCGCCACCTTCGACCCTAACTTCCACATCTATATCTGTTTCGGACAGTCTAACATGGAAGGCAATGCTAAGATCGAGCCTCAGGACAGAAAAGGCATCAACTCGCGTTTCCGTATGCTTTCGGCAGTCGATATGAACAAAATCGGCAGAAAGAAAGGACAGTGGTACGCAGCCGTTCCGCCTTTGTGCCGCGAGTACACAGGTCTTACGCCAGCCGACTATTTTGGACGTACATTGGTCGAGAAATTACCTGACAGCATTAAGGTTGGTGTCATCAACGTTTCGGTTGGTGGCGCCAGCATAAACCTCTTCGACGAGGACAAGGCGCAGGCTTACATTGCCGGCTCGCCAGACTGGTTGAAGAATTTCTGCAAAGAATACAATGATAATCCATATCGAACAATCATAAATCTTGCCAAACAGGCCCAGAAGGTAGGCGTAATCAAGGGTATTCTTCTTCATCAGGGTTGTACCGACAATGGTCAGCAAGACTGGCCTAAGCGCGTTAACCTTGTATATACCCGTATGCTTACCGAACTGGGTCTTAAAGCGCAGGATGTTCCTCTGCTCGTTGGTAAACTGATGACCGAGGAAGATGGTGGATGCTGTTTCTTGCATAATACAGTAATTGATCATATAAAGGAGACGATACCAACTGCACACATCGTTCCGTCTGCTGGCTGTCCGGGCGCAAAGGACAAGCTGCACTTCACTGCCGAGGGATACAGAATCCTTGGACGCAGATATGCAGATGTCATGCTCAAACTGCTCGGACGCAGCCGACAGAACCCTATCGTTCAGACTTGCTTCAGCACCGACCCTGCTCCGATGGTGAGCGGCGACCGTCTGTATGTCTTCACCGGTCACGACGAGGACAAGGCTGATTTCTTCTGGATGAACGAATGGCGTTTGTTCTCTACTGCCGACATGGTAAACTGGACCGACCACGGATGCCCATTGGCTCAGTGCGATTTTAAGTGGGCCGACGACCGCTCATGGGCTCCTCAGTGCATCGAGCGCAACGGCAAGTTCTATCTCTACGTGCCAATCCACTCAAAGATTTCGGGTGGTATGGCTATCGGCGTAGCGGTGGCCGACAAGGTTACTGGTCCTTATCGCGATGCCCTCGGCAAGCCTCTCTACGAGGATGGCAAGTGGGATCACATAGACCCAACCGTGTTCATCGACGACGACGGTCAGGCTTATCTCTACTGGGGTAATCCACGCCTCTACTCAGTTAAGCTGAACGAGGACATGATTAGTCTTGCAGGCGAGGTTAAGTGCGATACAACGCTTAAACGCTATACCGAAGGTCCTTGGATTTTCCATCAGAGACAGCTTACAAAGGCTGAGAAGAAGAACCGCAAGCTCTTCGATTCGAGCAAGAACTCGGCTTGGGGCAAGTACTTCATGATGTACGCTGCCGGCGGAATTCCAGAAAGCATTGCATACAGCGAGAGCAACTCACCACAAGGTCCTTGGACTTATGTTGGCGACGTGATGGCTCAGACTAACAGCACAAACTCGTTTACAAACCATAGCGGTATTGTCGAGTTCAAGGGACACAACTACTTCTTCTATCACACAGGCTGGTTGCCAAATGGTGGCGGATTCGGCCGAAGCGTGTGCTGCGAGGAGTTCAAGTGGAACAGCGACGGCAGATTGCCACAGATTAAGCCTACATACGACGGTGTTAAGCCAATCGGTACGCTAAACCCATACAACCGTGTAGAGGCTGAGACAATATCATACAGCGACGGTCTTCGCACCGAGTGGAACAAGAAGCGCGGAAACGTGTTTGTGAGCGATATTCACAACGGCGACTGGCTGAGAGTTCGCGAGGTTGAGTTTGAGGCTGGCACTAAGTCAATCGAACTTTCTGCAGCATCTGCTTTGCAGGGCGGTAACGTCGAGGTTCGCCTCGACTCACCAGACGGCGTTGTTCTCACAACCGTAAACGTTGCTCCAACAGGCGGTTGGGAAGAGTGGGAGACATTCTCTGCCAACATTGCCAACGCTCCAGAGGGCAAGCACGACCTCTACTTCTTGTTTAAGGGCCTGAAGGGTTGCAAGTTGTTCAACTTCGACTACTGGCAGTTGAAGAAATAACGAATATAACACACAGCATTGATGAGAAAAAAATTCATTTCTATTATATTCCTTTTTGTCGCATTTGTATCTGCTGTAAACGCGCAGCAGATGCAGGTGCGCAACCCTTTTATCTGGGCGGATGCTCCCGACCCTGATATCATAAGGGTGGGCGATTACTATTATCTTGTTACAACAACAATGCACTTGTTCCCGGGCGCGCCGATAATGCGAAGCACCGACCTCGTTCATTGGGAGACAGTGTCTTATCTGTTCGACAAGATTACCGATACTCCGCGCTACGACCTCGAACAAGGTACTGTTTACGGACGCGGACAGTGGGCTACATCTCTGCGATACCACAACGGCACGTTCTGGGCTTTGTTCGTGGCAAACGACGACCCTCACAAGTCTATGGTATTCAAGACCGACGACCCTGCCAAGGGCTGGAAGCTTCACAGCCGTCTGCCGGCATATCACGATTCTTCGTTGTTTTTCGATGACGACGACCGTGTATATGTCTTCTCTGGAAGCGGCGACATTCATCTTGTAGAGCTTACTCAAGACCTTACTGCTGAGAAGGTTGGCGGAATAAGGAAAACTCTCGAGCTGAAAGGCAAGCCTGCCGGACTGCACGAGGGTAGTCGTGTTATAAAGCACGACGGAATGTACTATCTTTTGTGTATTTCGTGGCCGCAGACCGGTCGTCAGGAAATATGTTACAGAAGCAGCAATATCGAAGGCCCTTACGAGTCGAAAGTTATTTTGAAGAGCGATTTCGGCGGATTCCCATACGCTGGTCAGGGTACGATAGTTAATGGCAAGAAGGGCGAGTGGTACGGAGTAATCTTCCAAGACCGTGGCGGATGCGGACGTGTCCTCACTATCGAGCCTTGCAACTGGATTGACGGCTGGCCAATGCTCGGCAATCTTTCTGACGGAAAGATTCCGGAGACAATGACACTCGACGGTGTGGATAAGCGCGGCGGCAAGTCTGAATATGCTGTAATTGAGCAGGATTATCAGTGGAATCACAACTTAATCCAGTCTGATGTCAAGATACTCGACGGACATCTTGTAAACGGCAATAAATGGACTCGCGGCGCGGTTAAGAAGCTTCAGCTGAAGACTTCGAAGAAGGCAAACAGCATCTTTGATGCGCGCAACACGCTAACATGGCGCACTTGGGGACCTCTCTGCACCGATACAGTCTGCATTGATGCCTCAAAGATGAAGGACGGCGATGTTGCAGGTCTTGCTGCCTTAAACGGCGATACGGGCTTTCTGAGTCTTCGTCGCGAGGGCGGAAGCACATATCTCATCTTCTCAGAAGAGAATGTTGCGCTTTCCGACGATACGAAAGCCATCACAAAGGTTGACCACAAGGAGATTGCACGCGTAAAAATACCTGCTTCTAAGCTGAAGAATGTGCGAATGGTGATGAACGGCGATTTCAATCCGGGACGCGATATTGCAACATTCAGTTACAGTCTCGACGGCAAGAAGTGGAATGCCATCGGCGGCGACTACAAGATGCGTTTCGACTACCGTCGTCTGTTTATGGGTTCTCGCTATGCATTCTGCTATTACTCAACTAAGTCGTGCGGCGGAATGGTAACAGTTAGCCTTCCTAAATGATTCTTATCCTGAAAATTTCATTTTTAGTAGTTTAGTTATCATAATTATTCATCGACTCATACTTTAGCTTTCTTGTACTAAAGTGTGGGTCGATTTTTTTAAATTGACAATTTTTGAATTGAAAATTGAAAATTCTGAACTGAATGATAATTAGGGATTTATACCAAATTCGGCAGAACGCGGAGAACTAATAAAGAAAGTTGAAAATTCTGAATTGATTGATAACTTAGGATTTGTAACGAACAATTTCGTCAGAAATTGTTCGTAGGTCCAATGTAGGTCCAATGTAGGTCCAATGTAGGTCCAATGTAGGTCCAATGTAGGTCCAATGTAGGTCCAATGTAGGTCCAATGTAGGTCCAATGTAGGTCCAATGTACATTCAAGGTATATGCAAGCTATATGTAGGGTATATGTAAGCTATATGTAGGCTATATGTTGTATATATGTAAGCTATATGCAAGGTATAGCCAGATTAGGTGGAATGAAGTAAGTCGATAGCAAGGGGATAGTAAGGGGATAGCAAGGGGGAAGTAAGAGGATAGCAATCCTGTTCAGCCGAATTTGACCTTCGAACTCTGTACGCTTGTTACCAAAGGGACACTGTTCAGCCGAATTTGCAATTTGGCTGAGAAAAAATCGGGAATTTGTCGCTCGAACTTGTTCGCTTGCTACCGAATGGGCGCAAGAATTCCCACCGCTAAAAAAATGTCGTTATTAGCGTAACATTTTGTCGCCTTGCGACAATGGGAGTTACAAACTCCCGTTTATAATGATGCTGCCGAATTCGGAAATTCGGCAGAACAAACTGGGCGACCGCTTTCATGGTCGATTATAGCAGTTTCATTTCAGTCCGCAGAACCTATGGATGCTGCGGTTACTGTGACAATTCTGAATTGTGAATTTTCAATTTTCAATTTTCAATTTTCAACTTCCCCGAATTGAATAGGATTTTTTGTTTTTTCAGCCTTGCGTAAATTGTAAAATATTAGGAAAAATACAGAACAGAAATTCGTCAAATTGTTAAAAGATGTGAACAAATACTTAAAATGTAACTACTTGAAATGTAAGATGTTGGAGTAATAGTGTAACAAACGAAACATTACTTTGTAACAACTTTTTAACAGTCTGTAACACACAATCCCTTCCGTGTAACACGCATATATAAGGTTATAGCGTGAAAAATTGTAAAATTGCAGAGTGAAAATGTGAAAGTGATTTCACGGAAACATTTCAGAAACAAAAAACGGTAAACAAACATGTAAAATAAGCAAACGGTATGTTTTTGCATATTCGGCTTATGTAAGGTTGCACTAAAAATTAACGGAAATTTTTAATAATCTTTAAACAAATAACCAGATTTATGAGACTTTCATTCCTGTCATTGCTGTTCCTCAGCTTTCCGGCTATGAGCTTGTGCCAATCGTGCAAGAGTCTGTCGGTTCCAAAGGCTCCAGTAGACGAGGCATTGTTTGACAATTTTTATTATCAGGGTAACGATGACATCTACAACAAAAACAAGTTGACCGATGCATCGCAGTTTTACAACCCGATACTTCCGGGATTCTATCCCGACCCTTCAATCACCACAAACGGTAAGGGCGACTATTATCTTGCTACATCAACCTTTACATTCTTCCCGGGTGTGCCATTGTTCCACAGCCGCGACCTTGTAAACTGGGAGCAGGTTGGTCACATTCTCGACCGCGAGTCGCAGATGGAGAACATGAAGGGACAGCACGTCAGCGGCGGTATCTTCGCCCCTGCATTGAGCTACAATCCAAAGACCGGTACATATTATATGATTACTACAAACGTAGGTGCCGGCAACTTTTATGTTAAGACACAGAATCCAGAGGGTGCATGGTCAGACCCTATCCACCTTCCTTCAATCTTGGGCATCGACCCTTCAATCTTTATCGATGACGACGGCAGAGCATACGTTGTAAACAACGACGATGCTCCAGACAACAAGCCTGAATATCCAGGTCATCGCACAGTTCGTGTACAGGAACTCGACTTGGCTACAGACAAGTGTGTGGGCGAACGAAAGATTATCATCAACAAGGGATGCCGTCCTGAAGAGAAGCCAATCTGGTGCGAGGCTCCACACATCTATAAGATTAAGGGCAAGTATTACCTTATGACTGCCGAGGGCGGAACAAGCGACTGGCATTCTGAGGTTATCTACCGCTCAGAGTCTGTTTGGGGACCATACGAGCCATATTCGGGCAACCCAATCCTTACTCAGCGCACGCTTGCCAAAGACCGCAAAGAGCCTGTTACTTGTGCAGGTCATGCCGACCTTGTAAAGACAGAGAACGGCGAGTGGTGGGCTGTATTCTTGGCATGTCGCCCTGTAAAGGACAACTGGGAGAACCTTGGCCGTGAGACATTCATGATGCCTGTTTCTTGGACCGAGGACGGATGGCCAATGATGACAGGCAGCACCGGACTTGTTCCGCAGATGCTTAACCGCAACGGCGTTAAGAGAAACGAGAATGTAACATTCGGTAACTTCAAGTGGGAAGATGATTTCTCATCAGATGTTATGAAGCAAGACTGGGTTACACTCCGCACATCTGCCAAGGGCTTGTTTACACCTAATAAGTATAACGGATGGCTGTCGCTCAAGAAGCAGCCTGTAACAGCAGAGCAGAAAGATGTCCCATCGCTCGTGGCACGCCGCTTGCAGCACCACAAGTTCGAGGCATCAACCAAAATGCGCTTCCAACCATCATTCGACAACGACGCAGCAGGTATCATGCTATTCAAGGACGAGAAGCATCAGCTTTTGCTTGTCCGCACACTCAACGCCGGAAAGCAGACAATCGAACTTCAGCAAGTCTCAAAAGACGGCAAGAAGGTTCTTGCATCTCAGCCATGCAAACTTAACGAGGTTGAGATGAAGATTACATCAACTGGCACAACCTTCGAGTTCTTCTACAAGGCAAAGAAGGATTGGGTTAAGATTGGCGATGCTCCGGCACAGCAGCTCTCTACTCAGGCAGCAGGCGGATTCACCGGAACGGTGGTTGCTCTGTACTGCACCGGAAAGGAGGCTAAGTAATAACAGCATTGAACCTAACGGCAACAAAATAAGAGATTAACTAATCACTTTTTAATAACTTTTTAATACTAATATCAATTTCTAATGGAGACAAAGAAATGTACTAAACTACGTTTTTTCGCTTTAGGAGTTGCATTTTGGTGCTTTTGCCTTGTGACATTAGCCCAAAGTGTAAATGTAAAGGGAACCGTGGTTGACTCTCATGGAGAGAGTATCATTGGTGCTTCTGTGATTCAGAAAGGTAATCCATCGGTTGGAACTGTTTCTGACTTAGAAGGAAACTTCCAGCTGAAAATTACAGGCAAGAATCCTGTAATCGTTGTATCGTATGTTGGTATGCGTGCAACAGAGGTAAAGGTTGTTCCGGGTAAGCCTGTAAAGGTAACACTCGAAGAGGACAACGCAGCACTCGAGGAAGTAGTGGTTGTGGGTTATGGCCAGCAGAAGAAGGCTTCTTTGGTTGGTTCTATCACCCAGACATCAGGAAAGGTGCTGGAGCGTACCGGTGGTGTGTCTGACCTTGGTTCTGCACTTACTGGTAACTTGCCGGGTGTAATCACAACTTCGTCATCTGGTATGCCGGGTAACGAGAAGGTAAAGATCGTAATCCGTGGTGTCAGTTCATGGAATGGTAGCGACCCTTTGGTACTTGTAGATGGTATCGAGCGTAAGATGGAGGATGTCGACATCCAGTCTGTTGCAAACATCTCAGTTCTGAAGGATGCTTCGGCAACTGCCGTTTATGGTGTGAAGGGTGCTAACGGTGTTATCCTTATCACAACTAAGCGTGGTTCTGAGGGTAAGGCTAAAATTGGATTCAACTTCAGTTCTACAATGAAGTTTGTGTCTAAGTTGCCGCAGACTCTTGGTTCTGCCGCATCACTCAGAGCACGTAACGAGGTCATCAAGCATGAACTTGGTTTGAAGCCTGAGTCTTGGGCAAAAATCTGTTCTACAGATTTTATTTCAAAGTATGAGAACCAGCCAGAAGGTGCAATCGACCCAGAGACTGGTTTCTTGATGAGCGAGCGCTATCCTGATGTTGACTGGCAGAAGGAACTGTTCAAGGATATGGCAATGTCATACAATGCCAATGTTAATATCTCTGGTGGTACACGCTTCGTTAAGTATTTTGCTTCTATCGACTTCCAGCACGAGGGTGACCTTTTCCGCGAGTGGGATAATGGTCGTGGCTACAAGGGCGGTTATGGTTTCAATCGTGTAAATGTTCGTTCTAACCTCGATTTCCAGTTGACTAAGACAACTACTTTCAAGGCTGGTATCTTCGGAAGTCAGGGTATCCGTAATACTCCTTGGGGTATTGCCGATGATGCGTGGGCTGCAACACAGTTGTGGCAGGCTGCTTACTCTGCACCGCACAATGCTTTCGTGCCACGCTACAGCGACGGTACTTGGGGCTATTATCCGCAGGAGACTCAGGGTGCGCCAAACTCTGTTACGAACTTGGCTCTTGCTGGTGCTGAGCAGAGAATCAACACTGTGTTGAATACCGACTTTACCCTTTCTCAGGATTTGTCGTTCATCACTAAGGGCTTGAAATTCAATGGAATAATCTCATGGGATAACTCATTCAGTGAGCAGGAGCGCGGTGTTAACGACCTTTACCATGATGCACAGTTCAAGTGGATAGACCCTGTTACTGGCGAGGTAACTTACAGTAAGTTGGCAAGTTCACACACTAAGTTCGACTTTACTGAAACCCGTGCTTGGAGTACTCAGGGTAGCAAGATTATGGATTGGATGACATACAAGAAACTGTATTATCAGATGCAGTTGGTATGGGGTCGTAAGTTTGGTAAGCACGATGAGCACGATGTAACAGCAATGGGCGTGTTCAGCCGTGAAGAAAAAAGTACTGGTAGTGATTTCTCTCATTTCCGTGAGGACTGGGTATTCCGTGCTACTTATAACTATGGCGACCGTTATCTGTTGGAGTACAATGGTGCATACAATGGTTCTGAACAGTTCGGTTCTGGCTATCGTTTTGCATTCAACAACTCTGTTGCGGCAGGTTGGACACTTTCTAACGAGAAGTTCATGAAGCCTGTAGCTGATTACAAACTCTTCGGTAAAAAACTTATTGATATCTTGAAGTTCCGCTTCTCTTACGGTGAGGTTGGAAATGATAACGTTGGTGGTCAGCGTTGGTTGTATGCTACTCAGTGGTCATACGCAGGTGCGTCACACATCGACCCTAAGAGTCCTGATGAACAGCAGGCTTTGTACACTTGGTATAAGGAGAAGTCTATTGGTAACCCTAATGTTCGTTGGGAAACTGCAAAGAAGCGTAACTTCGGTATCGACTATGCATTCCTCGATGGCTTGGTTGCTGGTTCGTTGGAGTTCTTCCACGAGAACAGATATGATATTCTTATTTATGGTGATCAGCGTTCTGTACCATTCTACTATGGCGCAAAGGCTCCTGCAATGAACTTTGGTCGTACAAAGACTACAGGTTACGAACTTGAACTTCGCTTGAAGCACTCATTCAAGAACGGTATCTATGCGTATGGTAACTTTAATATGACACATGCCGTAAACAATGTTCAAGTTTATGACGACCCTGATTTGTATCCTGCATATCGTAAGCAGGCTGGTTATGCCATCGATCAGGCTCACAGTTATATCGACAACGGTATCGCACAGAGTTGGGACGATGTGATTGCCATGACTGAGCACAAGACAAATGATGACCAGAAGTTGCCGGGACAGTATTTTATAACCGACTTCGATGGTAATGGTATTATCGATGATGATGATTACATTCCTTACGGTTTCACTGGTACTCCACAGAACACTTACAATGCTACTCTTGGTGTTGAGTACAAGGGCTGGAGCTTGATGTTGCAGTTCTACGGTGCAACAAACGTATCTCGTGAGGTTGCATTTAACTCATTCAGCAAGCCAACACTTGATGTTGTATTTGATGAAGGTTCATTCTGGAATCCAGAGTCTGGTTCTGGTATTCCTACTCCACGCTATAACTCTACACCAAACTTCTATGCAGGTACTCGCTTTATGTACGATGGCTCATTCTGCCGTCTGAAGAATATGGAGATTGCCTATACTTGGACAAAGGGTTGGGTTAAGAGTCTTGGTCTTAACAACCTTAAGCTCTATGTAAATGGTAACAACCTATTGTTGTGGACTAAGATGCCTGATGACCGTGAGAGCAACTTTGCTGCTACAGGTCTTGCATCACAGGGTGCTTACCCAACAATGAAGCGTATCAACTTCGGTGTTAAGTTCGAGCTTTAATAACAATTATTCTAATAGTAAACATAAAAACATTATGAAATTTCATAAGTTTAGATATATAGTAGCAGGTCTGGCTCTTTGCTGTGCAAGCATCGGCTTTACATCTTGCGAAGACTATCTGGATAAGTCTCCTGAGTCTGACCTCAAGACAGAGGATGCTTTCAAGAACTTCGTAAATTTCCAGGGCTTCGTAGAGGAGATGTACTCTTGTATGCCAGACTTTGCAAACGGTTACTGGACAAACTCTTGGAACTGGGGTGATGACGAGGTAATCTATGTCGGATGTGACTATCACATGACATACAAGGTTGATCAGGGCGACTTCTGGGGCTGGCAGTCTGATTACGACGGCTGGCAGAGCGGATGGATGGATCGTCGCGACTATAATCCAAGTAATGCAACCAAACCTGCAGATGAACGTCTGAAGGTATCTTTGTGGAAGGGAGCATGGTACTCTATCCGTAAGTGTAACGTAGGTATCGAGAACTTTGACTACTTTACCGAGGGTACTCAAGAAGAAAAGGATATGATTCTTGGCCAGCTTTACTTCTTCCGTGCATGGTATCATTTCGAGTTGATGCAGTATCTTGGAGGTCTTCCTTATATCGACAAGGTTATTGCTGCCGATGAGCCAATGAAATGGCCGCGTCTTTCATACAAAGAGTGTGCCGACAAGGCTGCTGCCGATTTCCGCAAGGCTGCCGACCTTCTTCCTGTCGATTGGGATCAGACTGTACGCGGTCGTAACACCGTAGGTAAGAACGGTTTGCGCGTAAATAAAATTACCGCCCTTGCTTATCTTGGCAAGAACTATCTGTGGGCTGCTTCTCCGCTTATGAAGAATACCAACGAGAAGATGGTTTCAAACACCAAGGCAAGCACTTACGATTATGACCAGACATACGCAAAGCTTGCAGCCGATGCTTTCGGTGAGTTGCTTGGCTATGTTCAGCCAGAACTTAATACAGACGGCAAGTCTAAGACAAAGTGCCAGTATGAGTTGGCTGACTTTGGAAGCTACTCTGAGATTTTCTATACTCAGGACAAGGGCGGTGAGACTCCGGGACTTAAGGAGGCAATCCTTCGCACACCAACAGTTAGCTGGAACAATACTAACTGGGGACTTTCTAAGCAGTTTGGCGGTAAGATTCTTACAGGTTCTAACTCATTCTCACAGGCTGCTGCCAACTATGTAAACTATTATGGTATGGAAAACGGTCTTCCTTTGACCGATGCGGAGTCTGGCTTCGATGCTACACACCCTTGGAAGGGTCGCGACCCACGTTTCTATCACGATATCGTTTACGATGGAGTAAAGGTTGTTAAGGGTACTATCAAACCAGACGATAACCGCTATGCTAACCTTTATACTGGAGGTTCATATCGAAACGATATTGAAGAGAACCGTACTGGTTACATGCTTTACAAGTTCATCCCTATGGATGCAAACAATGCAGACGATGGTTATGGTTGGGGACGCCACCTTCATATCAACATTCCTTGGTTGCGTCTGAGCGATGTGTATTTGATGTATGCCGAGTCTCTTGCAGCCCTTGGCGGTGCAAACCAGAAGTCGTCTACATTCAACATGACAGCCGAGCAGGCTGTTAACGTAATCCGCGAGCGTGCCGGCGTTGCCGACGTAAACGCTAAGTTTACTGCTGATAATGACAAGTTCATGGATGAGGTTCGTCGAGAGAGAGCAGTTGAACTTGCATACGAGGGACACCGCTTCAACGACCTTCGCCGTTGGCTGCTTCTTGACAAGTATCCTTACAATATCAAGACTCAGCAGAACTTCAACCGTGTAAGCCTTGATACAAAGGATTCTAAGAATAGCGAGGTGTCTGACTTCAAGGAGAAGACCATCGTTACTCGCAATTTTAAAGACAAACATTACTGGTTCCCTTTGAAGAAGAAGGATGTCAGTATTTATCCTGAATTGTTCCAGAACCCGGGATGGTGATGAAAAAACTTAAATGAAAAGTTAAACCATGAAAAGAATCAATAAATCGATAATAGCACTTCCACTGGCTCTTATGGCATTTGCACCACAGGGCGCATTTGCTCAGGAAGAAACAGATGGGGTACAAGCTGATACCGTAAATATGGCTTTCCGCAAGGTGGATGCACGCGACATTGTGCAGCCATACAGCAAGGTGAAGGTCAGCGAGATAATTGAAAAGGGGTACAGCACCAGCAACCTCGACAACATGCAGGCTTTGGCTGCCGGTTTCAATGGTGAGTTGTGGCAGCAGGGTGATGCTTTGGTTTTTGTTGACGGTGTGCCTCGTAACACTGCAAACCTGCTCCCTGACGAAATCGAGGATATCACATTCCTCAAGGGCGCATCTGCCGTAGTTCTTTATGGTAGCAAGGCTGCCAAGGGTGCAATCCTTATCACTACAAAGCGTGGCAAGGAGCAGGATCTTAAGACAAACGTCCGCGCCAACTATCAGTTGTTCGTACCAAAGTCATATCCAAAATGGCTGGGTTCTGCCGAGTATATGAAGTATTATAACGAGGCACTGATCAACGATGCAGGTGGTGATGTTTCAGCTGCTTTGTACAGCGACGAGGACATCTATAATACTGCTGCTGGCGTAAATCCTTACAAATACCCAGATCAGTCGTTCTACGGCTCTGAGTACCTAAAGAAGAGTTACGACCGCTGGGATTTGGGTGTCGATTTTAACGGTGGTGGCAAGTATGCACGTTACTATGCAAATGTATCATACAGCCGTGCAAGCGACCTTTTGAAGTATGGCGAGGGTAAGAACAACTATTCAGACCGCTTGAATATCCGTGGTAATATCGACCTTACTTTGTCTGACATGTTTTCAGCATGGGTAAACGCAAAGGTTGCCTATACCAATAGTCGTACATGTAAGGGCGATTTCTGGAGTAATTCAGCAAAATTGCGTCCAAACCGTGTTGCTCCACTGATTCCAACTTCATACATCGAGGATAATGATTTCAGTTCTCTTACTTATATGAAGAACTCTAACAACATTATCGATGGCAAGTATTTCTTTGGTGGTACACAGTACGACCAGACAAACCCGTTTGCTGATATGCTTGCAGGTGGATATAAAACAACAGTATGTCCTCACCTTCAGGTTGATGCAGGTTTCAAGATAAACCTTGATAAGGTTCTTGAAGGCTTGTCATTCAAAACTCAGTATGCTATTGATTATGCAACAGCTTATACTTATAGTATTGATGACAAATATGCTACATACGGTGTTGTATGGACAAACTATGATGGTAAGGACGTTGTTTCATCGCTTACAAAATATGGTAAGGACGAGCATGCTCCAAACCAGAATTTGGGAGGCTCGGCTTCTGCACAGGAGATGTCGTTCAATGCACAGTTCGATTATCAGCGTACATTCAATAGTGACCACAATGTACATGCAACTCTTGTAGCCAACGGCTTCCAAGAGACAAAGAACGGTACTGATAATTATCACCGTTGGAGTAATGCCAACCTTGGTTTGCAGGCAAGCTACAACTACGCTCACCGCTACTATGCTGATTTGGGCGCAAATGTTGTTCACTCAGCACAGTTTGCAGAAGGTCATCGCGAAGCTCTTTCTCCATCTCTTACCTTGGGTTGGAGACTCACAGGGGAGGACTTTATGAAGGACAACGGCATCTTCGACGATTTGATGCTTACTGCTGGATATACAGTCTTGAATCAGGATATCGATGTTTATATCGAGTCTGACAACAAGAAGTATTACTACTATTTGTATGAGGGAGTGTTTACTTCTACTGGTACATGGTGGGGTTGGAGCGATGCTCACAATGGTATTCAGACTGCCGACTCACGTCGTGGTGAAAACTTGGATCTCACCTTTGTAAAGCGTAAGGAGTTCAATGTTGGTATCAACACTTTGATGCTCGACAAGAA
This sequence comes from Bacteroides sp. Ga6A2, assembly GCF_000702225.1. Lineage (NCBI taxonomy): Bacteria > Pseudomonadati > Bacteroidota > Bacteroidia > Bacteroidales > Bacteroidaceae > Bacteroides > Bacteroides sp. Ga6A2. The sequence continues at coordinate 37,495 of NZ_JNKX01000012.1, forward strand.
ACTTTCTTTCAAGTTCAACTTCTTCAACACCGTTACTGACGGAACACTTGCTGCAACAGATTATCTTTATCCAAGTTATCTGCGTACATACTATCCAGTGTCAACATTCATTCCTTATGTAAACTATGGCAAGAGTCGCCGCACAGGTTTCGACTTCAGCGTAGGTTACAAGGATAAGGCTGGCGACTTTGAGTATGCAGTAGAGTTGAACGGTATGTCATCATCTTCAAAGTATCTGAAGTATGCTGAACGTGTAGAGTTTGACTACATGAAGCATGAAGGCGTATCTACATCTGCAATGTGGGGTCTTGAGTGCCTTGGCTACTACGAGTCTGCCGACGAGATTAAGAATGCTACTGCAAAGAGCAGCTTTGGCGAAGTTAAACCGGGTGACCTCAAATATAAGGATCAGAATAATGATGGTGTAATAGATGATAATGATAGAGTTGTTATCGGCAACTGGGGCGACAAGTTCATCGCTGGTCTTAACTTTACTTTGAAGTACAAAAACTGGACTTTGTTCGGATTGATGAGTGGTAACTTTGGTGCAAATGGATTGAAGAGAGACAATTACAACTGGTGCTATGGCGACCGCAAGTTCAGCGATGTTGTTCGCGGTGCATGGACAGCCGAGAAGGCAGCTACAGGTCAGGAAATCTCTTATCCGCGTCTTACTGTTAAGGATGCCAACCACAACTTCCGCGAGTCATCATACTGGGTGTACTCAGCAAGCCGTATAGATTTGGATCGTATCCAGCTTACTTACGACTTCAACGCAGATATGCTCGGTTCTGCAAGTAAGGTTGTAAAGGGCTTGCAGTTGTATGTAAATGCAAACGATTTGCTTACAATCGCTGGCGAACGCAAGCAGTTGGAGCGCAATGTAGGTTATGCTCCTCAGACACGCAGCTTCACTCTTGGTGCTAAAGTTCAATTCTAATAAATTCTGGAATAATGAAAAAAACTAAAATATTGATTCAGGCATTGCTGCTTACTGTAGGCGTGGCATTTACATCATGCGACGATCTTTTTGAGCCAGCAATCGAGAACCATCTTGGATTTGAATACATGTACGACAATCCAGACTATGCCGATGCTGTTCTTGGAAATGCCTATACTCGTCTGCCAAACGGATCGTATAATTTTAGCGATGTAGCTACAGACGATGCTGTTTCTAACGACAACAACGGTGACAATAAAAATACTAATTACTACAAGTTTAGAAAACTGAATGTAGAGGGAAACTGGAAGAGCAACAACAATCCGTTGGAACGTTGGCGTGACTGCCGTGCGGCTATCCAGTACATCAATCTTTTCCTCGAGAACATCGACAAGATTAAGTTCAATAGCGACGATAAGATTAACGCAATGTACAAGAAGAGATATACAGGCGAGGCTCACGGATTGCGTGCAATCTACATGTACTATCTTCTTCAGGCACATGGCGGTTACGATGCAAGTGGCAATCTGCTTGGTGTGCCAATCCTTACTGAGTCAACAACAGTAGATTCAGACCACGCATCTCTCGAGGTTCGTGTTTCGTTTGTCGACTGTATGAAGGCTCTCAAGGCTGATGCTGAAAAGGCTATCCAGTTGTTGCCTCTCGATTACAAAGATCAGGGTTCTGATGCAACAGAAGTTGATATTGATGGCAAGAAGGTTGCCGTAACCGGTCCAGAGTACGACCGTGTATTCGGTGAAAACTTTGCTGGTCGTGTCAGCGGCAGAATTATGCGTGCCGTTCTTGCACAGGCTTCTATTTTGGCTGCATCTCCTGCATTCAACGCAAATAGTGGTGAGACTTGGAAGGATGCTTGCAAGTATGCACAGACTGTTCTCGACCTTAACGGTGGAGTTGGTGGTATCGACCCTACAGGTAATACTTGGTATTGCAATACGAAGTATATTGACGATACATTAAAGGCTGCTAAGTGTCCAAAAGAAGTTCTTTGGCGTACAGAGAGTAGCAGCAATAATGACTTGGAAACTAACAATTTCCCACCATCTCTATATGGAAAAGGTCGTGTAAACCCAACTCAGAACCTTGTTGATGCATTCCCAATGTTGGAGAGCGGTCGTCCAATCTCAGACCCAAGATCTGGTTACGATGCTGCTAATCCATACGACGGTCGCGACCCTCGTCTTGCTCAGTACGTTCTCTACAACGGACAGAATGCAGGTAATGCCAATACTGCAATCAATACTCAGGCAGACGACAAGAAGGACGGTCTGAAGGGTGAAGTAGAGAAGGCAACCTTGACAGGTTACTATATGCGTAAGCTTCTCCGTCAGGACATTAATCTTGAGCCAACTGTAAACAGCAAGCAGAAGCATTACACTCCACGCATCCGCTACACAGAGCTTTATCTCGACTTTGCAGAGGCTGCCAACGAGGCTTACGGTCCAACTGCCAACCCTGATGGTTGTACTTATTCTGCATACGATGTAATAAAGGCTCTGCGCAAGCGTGCAGGCATCGTTAACGACGAGTATCTTGAGGAGTGCAAGGGCGATCAGAACAAGATGCGCGAGCTTATCCACAACGAGCGTCGTCTTGAACTTTGCTTCGAGGGCTTCCGCTTCTGGGATTTGCGCCGCTGGAAGGCTAACCTTAACGAGACTGCTAAAGGTGTAAGCATTACCGTTGTTGAGGGTAAGCCACAGTATGAGTATTTCGATGTCGAGACTCGCAACTACAAGGAAAATGCTTACTATGGTCCAATTCCTTACAACGATGTTCTTAACTTCCCATCACTTATTCAGAATGCTGGATGGTAATTTAGTAACTAATTAATGATGAATAATTATATGAATATCATAAAATCTATATCGGCTGTAGCTCTTTGTGCTTTGGCATTCACCAGTTGCCACAACAGCGACTGGGAGTTCGACGACTACGGTACAACAACTGCGTATTTTGCTATGCAGGCTCCAATCCGAGTAATAACATTAGGCGAGGATAATGAAGCCAATGTTGTGGATGACAATAACCATCAGTTCCATATCTATGCAACTTTTGCAGGTGTCTACAAAAACAATGCAGAGCGAAAGTTGAAGTATATTGTCGATCCGACTCTTCTCGAAGGTGTTGACGGCGTTGAGTTGTTGCCTGCCGACTACTACACAATCCAAGATCCTTCAACTCTCACTATTCCAAGTGGGGCTATGTGGGGTGGAACTGTTGTAACGCTTAACGACAAGTTCTTTGCTGATCCTAAGTCTGCAAAGGTAAACTATGTTCTTCCTGTCAGAATTACAGGCATTGAGGCAAATGTCGATAGTGTTCTCGAAGGTCGCGATTACCAACTTTTGGCTATCACCTACAAGAACAAACACGATGGTTTGTGGGCTTACGAGGGAACTGATTTGTGGAACGAAAAGAGCAGAACATTCTCTCACAAGTATACCGATCCGTTGGTTGAATTTACCACAACATCACTAAATGGTTTCTCTTTGACAAAGAGTTTTACCGTGATGCAGAAGGTGTATGATGCCAAAAAGGATATTTGGGAAGACAAGGAAGCTTCACAGACCAAGACTTTCAATTGTACTGTTGCCGATAATGGTGATATCGTAGTTTATGATGAAAACGGTAACCAAGCTGGTACAGGCAAGTACACTTATCATGGTGCTGATGATTTTACTAAGGTGGATACAAAGGTTGATCTCATCACTCTTAAGTTCTCTGTAACTTTGACATCTGAGGTCGTTGCAGGTCCTGCCGAGTGGCATTATGATTGTACTGGTTCGTACATGCTTTATTCTCGTGGCAATAGCAAAGAGAATTGGAAATAATTATTTATTCATGATTTACAATTTAAGATTTTTATGAAGATTTCTAAATTGATATATCCTGTTGTAATGCTCAGTCCGCTAATGTTAGCGGGCTGTGCAGACACAGGCATCGACGACTATCAGGTAGAGAAGCCTCAGACTATTGCTGAGTACGAATACCTGAACGCATACGAGCCGCTCAAGACATACGTCGATCGCAGCGCACATCCTAACTTCAAGGTTAGCGGTGCTCTTACTGCTGCTGATTTTAACAAGCAAGAGATGTTGTTCCGTCTTGCTGCTCACAACTTCGACGAAATCGTAGCCGGAAACGCTATGAAGATGTCGTCTTGTGTTGATGGCAATGGTAACATGAATTTCTCAACCGTAAGCGATTTCGTTGAAAAGGCAGAAGAGGCTGGAATTTCAATCTACGGTCACACTCTTGCATGGCACGCACAGCAGCCAAAGAAGTGGTTCGAGAAACTTATAGCCGACAAGGAAATTCCGGGTGCGGCAAAGAAGGGGTATATTCTGTACAACCTTGGTGAAAAAGCTGGAGACAACAATTGGGATAAGCAGGCTATATATACTTTGCCAAAGGCTTTGGAAAAGGATGCTACTTATACAATGACACTTGACGCAAAGGCTTCTGATGCTCCATGTGCAGTTGACTTCTGGCCAATTTGGGATGCGTCAGCGAATAAAAATCAGTGGGGTGGTTCAAACGATGTTCAGTATCTTGGCTTTACGCCAAATCAGGTTGGCGAAAATTGGACTACTTTGACCTGTACGTTCAAAGCTTCGTTTCCACATGATAAGTTGCAGTTTGTATTCGGTAAGGGAACAGGAACTCTTAAGTTTACAAATCTTGTACTGACAAAGGAAGGTTCTGATGACAATCTTATTGCGAATGCTAAGTTCGAGGATGGTCAGATTGCAGGCTGGGGCAATAACTATAATGGACCTTCATACGCTTATGGCGAAGAGGGTGGCGCTAAGCTGAATTACTTCATGACTTATAATTGCGGTGGGACTGCAGGAGACAACTCTTGGGACAAGCAGGCTATCTATACTTTGCCAAAGCCTTTGACTAAGGGTAAGAACTATGTCATGACAATGAAGGCAAAGGCTACTGATGGTTGTCACATAGATTTCTGGCCAATTTGGGACGCATCAGAGAATAAAAATCAGTGGGGCGGTTCAAACGATGTTCAGTATCTTGGCTTTACTCCGGGAGAGTTGGATTCTAAATGGAAAACTGTAACCTGTGAGTTTACGGCTTCGTTCCCACTTGATAAATTGCAATTTGTATTCGGAAAGGCAACAGGCAAGGTTAGTTTCGATGATCTTGTACTGACAGAGGAAGGCTCTGACGAAAATCTTATCCCTGATGGGGGCTTTGACGGAATGTCAAAGGCTGGTTGGGCTAATAACTACAATGGACCATCGTTCGATCTTGATTCAGAGTCTCAGAACTCAATTCCTCTTACCGACCAAGAGAAGAAAGACACCCTTACTTGGGCTATGGATAAGTGGATTGGCGGTATGATGGACGCTTGCAAGGGCAAGGTTAAGGCTTGGGACGTTGTCAACGAGGCTATCAGCGGCGGCGGCAACGACGGCGAAGGCTTCTACACTCTTCAGCACGGCGCAACTGCCAACAATGACAACGGCGTTTCTGCCGACTTCTTCTGGCAGGATTACCTTGGCGACATCGACTATGTTCGCACAGCTGTAGCTTTGGCTCGCAAGCACTATGCTGCTTCTCTTCCTGAAGGTGCAGACGCTTCAGACCTCAAGTTGTTCGTAAACGACTACAACCTTGAGTCTAACTGGGACGACAACAAGAAACTGAAGAGCCTTATCAACTGGGTTAAGAAGTGGGAGGCTGACGGCGTAACTAAGATCGACGGTCTTGGCACTCAGATGCACATCTCTCTCCTTGTTGGTGACGATGAAGGCTCTAAGGCAGAGCAGAACAGCCGCAACGAGCACATCGAGAAGATGTTCAAACTCATGGCTGAGAGCGGCAAACTTGTCCGCGTATCAGAGCTCGACCTTGGCGTAGAGCGCTATGTAGACGGCAAGAAGGTTGCTTACACAACCGAGGAACTCGAGAAACTTCCTCTCAAGGAGCGTCTTGCTATCGAGAAGGCTATGGCTGCTCACTACCAGTGGATTATCAAGAAGTACTACGAGATTGTTCCTGCAGCACAGCAGTATGGTATCTGCCAGTGGTGCTTGACAGACTCTCCAGCTAACAGTTCATGGAGAAAGGGCGAGCCTGTTGGTCTTTGGACATTGGATTACAGACGCAAGCCTGCTTATGCTGGTTGGGCTGACGGTCTGAGCAATAAATAGTGATTTTGGTATTCATTATTAATTAAAGGTTGGGGGCGTGCAACCCTACACACCAAGGCTGTGCGCCCCCCTTTTTATATAAAACTCATTGTACAAGGCTCTTTTAAAGGCTTGTGTCTTTAATACTGATGCTCTGGTGCTCTGTGGAAGAATCACAGCAGCAGTATTGACACCGTGGATTGCTTGCATTGCCATGTGTTCCGTGTTGCCAATAATAAGAACTCGTGCATTGATCTTTTAGTTAAATTAACTGAATGATACCTAAAAAAGGTTGTGAACTTTGCGTAGTAACACATGTGACCCAAAGGTAAGAAGCGTTTTGGAAAAACAAGGAAAGTAAACAACTTGGTATCATAAAAATGTAGATAGTGATTAGGGCAGTCTGACCGTGACGGTTCGGCTGCTTTTTAGTTTTGTAGTAGGTAGGATGCTCTTTCTGATGCCTATGCAAGGTGCTGCCCTGTTTTAGTCTGATGTGCTGACTGTAGAATTTTTCCGAGGTCGTAATGCTAAGTGTGGCAGTATCAGACTGAAAAAAATCTAAAATAGGACTGAAATAAACGAAAAAACATTGCAAATTATTTTGCCGTTTAGTTACAAATCTTTATGTTTGCAAAGTTGAATGATTGTTGCAGGCTTTTACGGCACTTCGCTCTTCGAGTTTCAACTTTCAGAATTCAACAGAAAACATTTGTCTATTTAGAATTATTAATTAAATTTTATAGGTATGATTATAGAGAGATTCCTGCAGTATATGAGCTACAAAAATTTGAATGATAATCAGGTCACTATTCAGTGTAATCTTTCAAACGGTTTAATTGGTGCTGCAAAAAAAGGTAGAAGCGATTTGGGTAGGAAGGCAATCAGTAAGATTTTGGCTACTTATCCCGACTTAAACAAGGTGTGGCTGCTAACAGGCGAGGGCAATATGATTCTCGAAAAGTCTACGGCTGTAGAGACCGAGAACGAACCGTCTGAACTGCTTTCAAACCTCGAGCTCGAAAACAAACTGCTAAAGGCGCAGATTAAGAAGGCTGAGGATATGAACGAACGCCTGCTCAGAATCGTCGAGAAAATGGGTGCTTTCTAATTTAAAAAATTGAATTCAAGAAACAGAATCCCGGTTTGGCAACTAAGCTGAATCGGGATTTCGTTGTTTTTTCTGTGGCAGTATATAGATGCTGAAAGCGTCTCCGCTTAGTAACCGTAGGTCGGAACGACCTGCGGAATAAGAACTATTAACTGCGTGCACTCTGAATGAGTGCCCCATTAGTTGCAATGGGCGACCGCTTTCAGGGTCAGTTATGTTAGTGTCTTCTTAGTCCGCAGATCCTACGGATGCTGCGGTTACTGATAGGTGACGCTTTCTGCGTCATTCCAGTTCTTTTGTTCAGCCGAATTTGCCGCTCGACCTCTGTTTGCTTGATACACGATAAGAGGTTCAAGTTCAGCCGAATTTGCAATTCGGCTGTGGAGAAAAATGGGAATTTGCCGCTCGAACTTTGTTCGCTTGCTACCGTAGGGACGCAAGAATTCCCACCACTGGAAAAACGTCGTTATGCGCGCAGTTTTTTGTCGCTTTGCGACAATGGGAGTTACAAACTCCCGTATATAATGCTGCTGCCGAATTGTAAATTCGGCAGAACCTAAGGGTGGAGTTTCTTATCCAGAACTCCCACAATTGTTAATTGTGAATTGTCCATTGTCAATTATGAATTATGAATTATGAATTTAAATTTTCAACTCCCACAATTGTCAATTCCGAATCATATTCTTGCATTTTATATTCAGAAAGTCTTAACGATTGTTAAAAAAGTGCGTTTTCAATCCCTATTAACTTTTTTTAACGTTTGAGATGTATGCAGATGAAATTTTTGTTGTTTCTTTGCACCCGAAATAAACAAAATATCAAGTCAAAAACTTAAATGTGACAACTAATTCGCATCTTTTATCTCGGTAAATGCTGAGAAATTGCGGTGTGGAGGGTGAAAAATTTTTTGTTAAATTAACTAATTACTAATTTCATTTAAAATGAAGAAAATCTTTTTGATGATGGCTTTCGTAGCCATGACTTTGGGTGCAGCTGCACAGGAGAATTCATTTAACGTTAAGGGTGGCGTAGGTCTTTCAAGTCTTGAGGATTACAGCGCAGCATCTTATAAGTTGAACTGGAAGATTGGTGCAGGCTATGAGTTCCGTCTTAACGATCTTATCGGTATCGAGCCTTCTCTTATGCTTAACAGCAAGGGTTACAAGACTGATTATAATTTGGGTGCTATGTCTGCTTTGATAGACAGCAAGGATATTAAGAACGAGACTATCAACTTGCTTTATGTTGAGGTTCCTGTAATGTGTAACTTCCACATCAACGACAACTGGGAGCTTGGTGCTGGCGTATATGGCGCATATCTTGTTGATGATAACACTAAGGACGATGTTTATTATTCCGTTGGTAGTGCAGTTTCTGCTATAAACGATTATTTTACTGGTAACACTAAGCTTGACGAGGATGATTTCAAGCCTCATACATTCGACTTCGGTGCTTACGCTGTTGCAAAGTACAACTTCGAGAACGGCTTGTTCGTAGGTCTTGACTATTCTTATGGCTTTGGCGAGTTGTCAAAGTACAACAAGGGTAAGAACATGACATTCGGTGCTTTGGTTGGCTTCCGTTTCTAATTTGTAAGAAACCCAATTAAATTATACCTAAATTCCCGAGTGATTCGTTTTTTTTTCGAATCGTTCGGGGATTTTTTTTGCGTATATTCGAATTAAAATCATGATAAGCTAAATTCTTGTCCGAAAAATATTCTGATGTCATTATTTTTTACTTCTTTTGCTAGCGGAAAGACAAGTTTGTGGCGGACCGCCATTTTCTATCGCATCCGAAATTATAAGTTAAGCTAATCACTAATATTTAAACTGACAAATGAGAAAATTATTATTAATGCTTGCTTTTGTTACCCTTGTCCTTGGCGCGAAGGCTCAGGAAAATGCGTTCAGCATCAAGGGTGGGGCAGGATTTGCAATGCTTCAGGACGATACTGATGCCGATGTGAAGCTAAGCTGGAAATTTGGACTTGGCTATGAGTTCCGTCTCAACGACCTTATAGGCATCGAGCCTTCTTTGATGATCAGCAACAAGGGCTTCAAGTTTAAAGACGATGATTATTATCATTACGACAAGACATTCAATCTGCTTTATGCCGAAGTGCCAGTAACGTGCAACTTCCATCTGGGCGACCATTGGGAACTTGCCGGCGGACTCTACGGTGCTTATCTCTTAAACGACAATACCGAAAGCATATTTGGAAACTTGCGTAAGTTCGAAATCGGAACGACTGCCGCAGCCAAATATAATTTCGATTGCGGTCTGTTCTTGGGACTTGACGGCTCGGTATCGGCAACCAGTTTCCAGAAGGATTACAGAGGCAGAAACTCAGCATTCAACATTCTGGTTGGCTTTCGATTCTAACTCGCAAGATATATCGAGATTCCCGAAGGTGATGTCGCTTTCGGGATTTTTATCTGCAATAGTTTGATAATCATCGATAAAACATACCGAATCGAAAATGTTTTCTATCTTTGCACCGTTTTAGAGTAGAAAGGTAATTATTTTATCAAATCATAAAAATGAAAAAACTATTTTTAACGATGGCTTTCGCAGTCATTGCGCTTGGTGCCGCAGCACAGAAAGATGTAGCCAAGAATGATCATGTGACTTTGAAGGCTGGCTTGGGATGGGCTACTTGCTACCGAAACAGTAGCCATTACGATCCGTGCGACGATGTGGTATCTATGTTTAAGGTAGGTTTGGGCTTCGACCACCATTACAACAGAGTTGTCGGCATGGGATATTCCCTGAATCTGCATGTCAGATATGCCGGCAATTATGATGAATATTACGTTGGGGGGACTAACAACGATGACAGCGAGTATTTGTACGATTTTGTTGCGCCGATACATATCAATCTGTATCCGAGCAAGCATTGGGTTCTGAGTTCAGGCTTGTATTGCTCAATCTCGGCATCGCAAGGCTTTGATTCTGATGTCGACTTTGGTTATATCACAAGTGCACAGTATCAGTTTAACAGCGGCTTGTTCATCGGACTGGATGCGAGCCTTGGATTTATTCCGAAAAGAGATGACGATAATGCAGGAAACTGCACGGCAAGTATGTTCATAGGCTTTGCTTTCTGATGTTTTTTTGCTGAAACAGAAAAATGTTATTATATTTGCAGCGCATTTTAAGTAGAATTAGTTAAACAGTTAAAATTATCAAATCAAACCAAATGAAAAAGTTTTTATTGATGATGGCTTTCGCAGTCATCACTTTGAGTGCCGCAGCGCAGAAGAGCGGTTTCGACGTAAAGGCTGGTTTCGGTCTTTCAAGTTACATGGGCGATGCTGCTGATGGTGCAGATGCTAAGTTCAACTGGAAGGTTGGCGCAGGCTACGAGATTCGTATCAACAAGCTTATCGGCATCGAGCCATCTTTGATGCTTAACAGCAAGGGTGCTGAGTATTCTAGGTGGGATGGTAACAGAAAGTTTACTACAACCAACAACTTGCTTTATCTTGAGATGCCGGCAATGTGTAACTTTCACCTTAACAGAAACTGGGTGCTTGGTGCAGGTCTTTACTGTGCTTTCCTTGTAGACGATGACGACACAGACTTCGATAATTTCGATGCAGGTCTTCGTATTGGCGGTAAGTATCAGTTCGACAGCGGTTTCTTCCTTGGTCTTGATGCCTCATTCGGTGGTGTAGATTTGGATAAGCACTACGATGCTCAGAACATCACTTTCGGCACAGTAGTTGGATTCGCATTCTAAATTCATAACTTAGGAGTCGCCTTGGTTTAGGCGGCTCTTTTTTTTGATAATAATTATGAAAAAACTATTTAATGCAATCAGAAAATCCGATTTAGAAACGGTTAGACAAATTATTCTGAAACAGCCAGAACTGGTAAACTGTGTGGCAAAGCTGCCGCCAAAGAAAGACGACGGGCAGTCGCCGCTGCAAGTGGCTCTGAAAACAGGTAATAATGACATCGCCGAATTTCTTATCGATAATGGGGCAGATGTTAATTTTATTGAAGATGAGTCGTGCTGTAACGAGTGGAGAACGCCCGTTCTTCATGATGCAATAAACTGTGCCGTGATGCAGAGCCGGTGGAACTCCAACGGTCGTGATGGATTCCATGTTTTCTCAACAAAAGAAAAGGCATCGGCATCTCTTTCCATTCTGAAGAAGATGATTGCTGCCGGAGCCGATGTAAATGCGCTCGATTCCTGCGGAAATTCGTGCTTATGGCGTTTTACATTGCAGGCAAATCAGATTTTGCCGCAGTATATCTATGCCGAACATCGGGAATGTGACAACCGCGTTTTTACAGCAGAATTACACGAGGATTTAAGACAAATACTAACTGCATTGAGAGATGCAGGAGCAGATGTGAACTATAAAAGACCCAATAGGGGAGCAATCCGCGATGTTTTTCGCGAAGGCTCTATTGTCGTGTTGTTCAAAGAGGTGTTTGGGTAGTTTGTTTTTTGTCCTCAAAATTGTGTCAAAGGGCAATTTATCGATAAAAAAACGATTATTTCTGTAAAAATACCTATCTTTGCATAGATAAAGTAATGATACTATCTATTAACAACAATAATTTTCAATTGAATGAAAAAGTTTATTTTGGTTATGGCTCTTGTAGCCGCTTCTGTGTGTGCCAATGCACAGGAAAAAGCAAGACTGACTGTTAAGGTGGGCGGAGGCTATGCTGGCTTAATTGGTGCAGAGTCCGACAATGTAAAGTTTGATACAAGTTTTAAGGCTGGTATTGGCTGTGAATTTCCGCTGAATGATTTAATCGGCATCGAGCCATCTTTCATGTATTGCCAGAAGGGCTTTTCTGGAGAAACTCCCAAATCGCCTAATTACGGTGACTACAAGTGGAACGTTAAGTACATTGAAGTGCCGGTGATGTGCAACTTTCATCTAAACGACAAGTTTGTACTTGGCACAGGACTTTATTTCGCAAGCCTCATCGACGATTACGGACTGTCTGATACAAACTCTTTCGACTCGGGTTTGGCTGTCAACTTAAAGTACAATTTCAAGAATGGCTTGTCGGTTGGTGCAGATATGACAACGGGTTTTTCAAGAGTATTCAAGAATATAGAGGCTTATAACTGTATGGTCGGAATAGTGGCAGGTTATTCATTCTCATTCTGATAAGTGCAAAAAAAATGCAGCAATAAATCTTTCTTTATTACTGCATTTTTTTGTTTTATTTCGTCATCCATTTCTTCATGCCATCGGTGTAATATACAAGGTTTTCGCCCTTGTTGCCCGAATAGATGAAGTAGGCTTGAATTTCGGGATGCTTGGCGAGCAGAGCCTTAGCCTTGTCGAGTCCCATAACCATGAACGATGTAGCAAACGCATCGGCTGTGGCGCAGTCTTTGGCAAGCACCGTGCTGCTCAGAATGCTGTGCTGAACAGGGTAGCCCGTCTTTGGATCGATGGTGTGGGCATATTTCTTGCCGTCCTTGTAGTAGAAGTTGCGGTAGTTGCCCGATGTTGCCATGGCAATATCCGTAACGTTAAGGATTGTCTGCTGCTCTGTTTCTATGGCAAGCGAGTCGTCAACAGGCTTGCTTACGCCAATCCTCCAACTCTTGCCATGCGGATTGTGACCTTTTACCACAATTTCGCCGCCAATCTCAATCATATAGTCAGTAATGCCCAAGCGGTCGAACAGTCTTGCCACGCAGTCCGTTCCGTAGCCTTTGGCAATGGCGCTGCAATCGAGCATTATGCGGTTGTCGTCCTTCTTTATCTTGCCGCCTTCGAGTCTTACTTTCTGGTAGCCCACGATGGCGCGCAGACTGTCAATCTTCTGAGCCGTGATGCTGTCTTTCTTCTTGAAACCGAATCCCCACGCGTTTACGAGCGGAGCAACGGTTATGTCGAAACAGCCGTCGGTTACGGTAGAAATGCTCTGTGCCAGATTGAATACGTTTGTGAACATACTGTCGGGCGTAACGTCCTCGTTGCGGTTAATCTTGCTTATTACCGATTCTTTGTTGAACGGCGACAGCGAGAAATCAACCTTCTTCAGTTCCTTTTCGATGTCAGCCTGAATGTCGCGGTCGTAGTTGTAGCTTGCCGAGTAGATAGTGCCGAAAATCGTTCCGTTGTTCTTGAAGTAGCGGAGGTTGGCGCTACCGTTGTTACTTCTGACAATCCATACCGTTGCGGCAATCAGAGCCAGCAGGAATATCCATCGAAATTTAGTCATCTTATGTTGTGTGTATGATTCTTCTATTTTCATTTAAACCGAATGTTTTTTATGCTGATGCGTTTACAGATGCAGGTCGAAAATCAGACTGTAGTTCAGTCCCCATTGCGTGTCGCGGTTGTTTCCGTAGCCCGGAATGTACCACGGCGATGCAATTTTTGTTGATTTTGCCGTGAACTTGCGTTTGTAGTGCAGCGACCATCCCATGTGGAATCCGCTTATAATCTGTGCCTCGAAACCAAGTCCAATCTCGCCCCAAGCAGCGCGACTGCTTATGCCCGATTCGTTGAAGTATAGTTCTTCGCCGCCCCAAACAGGGTCTACTATCGGATTGTGCGTCTCAACATCGTACTTGAATTTGGTGTAGCCGAATCGCACGCCGGCATACAGACGGTTGCCCTGATGCTTGTTGCGCAGCATGTTGTAGTCGCATCCCACGCGGAAATACGGAGCCTTACTCTTGTAACTGATATTGGTCTCGTCGTTGGTATGGTCGCACATTCCGTAGCCCAGTTCGAAGATTGGGAAGAACGTGTCCTTGAGATTGATGCGCAACGAAGCCTCGGCATTGCCATACGAGCCGAACTTGTATCGCGCCAGACCGAAGAGGTCTACGCCCACGGCAGCACCCTTGAACAGGGCAACGCTGTCGTTGTCTTGTGCAAGAATTCTCTGAGCCTGCTCCTCGGCAATCTGCTGTTGTGCGTGTGCTGCAACAGAGAAGGCAAGCAGGCTAATCAGCGTTAATATCTTCATATTCGAAATGAATGTTTTCTGTCCGGTCGAATGTTACTTCGCCTTTGGTTATCGTTGCCTTTCTTATCTGTTTGTCGAGCGGTTCAACCTCGATGTCCGTTATCATGTGATAGGCGCAGGGCTGATTGTCCATGTTCTCGAAATGTAGCCAGTTGTCGTGCGTAACCGTAACGTTCACCTCGTCAACCTTGCTGCCGTTCTTGAAACTGAACTTGAACACGTCCTTGTTCTTGCTGTAACTCAGCGGAAGGCTGATGGTCTTGCGGCCGTATCCCTGGGCATAGGTTACGAGCACAGAGTCTGTGCCCTCGGCGGTTATCTGTAACGAGTCGGATATGGCTATGCTGTCGCCATTCTCGTTATAGAACCGCATCATGCAGTACGACGTGTGGTAAAGCTGATAATCGATTTCCGAACAGCTCTGCCACAATGCAGTTAAGGCCATCGCGAGGATGACCGTTAACCGTAGGCTGTATTTCCTGACTTTGCGCATCAGATTTCCTTTTCTATCTTGTAATTGTTACGTTCTGGGGAGTTGCGGCTGATAAGTTCGCCAAGGAAGCCTGCCACGAAAAGCTGAGTTCCCAGAATCATCATCGTTAGGGCGATGAAGAAGTAAGGGCTGTCTGTTACCAGATTGTAAGGCATTCCCATGTACATCTTCGTAAGTTTGAGTGCGCCTACAGCCACGCAGGCACATACACCGATGAAGAACATTATGCTGCCAAGAAAGCCGAAGACGTGCATTGGCTTCAGACCGAAACTGTTCAGGAACCACAGCGACAAGAGGTCGAGATAGCCGTTCACAAATCTGTTCCAGCCGCCGAACTTTGTGCTGCCGAACTTGCGTGCCTGATGATGCACAACCTTCTCGCCAATCTTGCTGAAACCGGCATTCTTTGCAAGATAAGGAATGTATCGGTGCATCTCGCCGTATACCTCGATATTCTTTATCACGTCCTTGCGGTATGCTTTCAGTCCGCAGTTAAAGTCGTGCAGATTCTTTATACCGCTCACCTTGCGCGCCGTTGCGTTGAACAACTTTGTAGGGATTGTCTTTGACAGCGGGTCGTAACGTTTCTGCTTGTATCCTGAGACAAGGTCGTACTTGTCTTCCGTAATCATTCTGTAAAGTTCCGGTATCTCGTCTGGACTGTCTTGGAGGTCGGCATCCATCGTGATGACAACATCGCCCTGTGCACGCTCAAATCCGCAGAACAGGGCAGGACTCTTGCCGTAGTTGCGGCGGAACTTTATGCCCTTTACGCAGTCCGATTTCTTCTGAAGGTCTTCGATAACCTGCCAAGAAGAGTCGGTGCTGCCGTCGTTTACGAATATAACCTCATAACTGAAGTTGTTCTCGCGCATTACGCGCTCAATCCAAGAATATAGTTCCGGAAGCGATTCCTCTTCGTTGTAAAGAGGCACAACAACTGAAATGTCCATATTTTAGTCTTTTAATTTGTTTCTTCTGAAATAGTGAATTATGCACAGCGGAATGCAGATGATAATGTGCTGCATCAGTATGCTCACGGCAAAGTTATATGCTATCTTTACTGGGCTCATTCCTTCAAGTGAAGAGGTGACTGTGCTCATTATCTGTTCGAGTGCCTGTATTGTCTCCTTGCCGTTTGCAGTTTCAGCCTGAGCCTTCATTGCTGGGTCGGACAAGAAAAGGTCGAAATTGTGATTGATGGCTCTTACCATGTAACCGTTGTCTACAAACTGGAAGTATACAAAGATTACAAGTGTATAGATGATAGCCGAAAAGAAGCAGATATTAGCCATATATCTGAAATCGGCAAGTGCTGTGAATTTGTCGGCTCCGTATGTCTTGAAGTGCTTGAAGCTCTTGGCTTGTATAACGTAGATAGCCACAATATACAGAGCCATAGTCGGCAATGTCAGAATGCTTACAGATAGACTAGCCATGAACGTAAGAAAGCCTATCGACCATAATGATCCCACTATGATGCCGTCCTTCTGAGGTCCATAGAAACTCATGCGATTGAAATCGCGCTCGCTATTTGATGTATTCATAAATTATAGTCGACTATTGTGCTTAAAAACAAAAAAGAGAACAACCGAAGTTATTCTCTTTTTGAGCCTCTTGTCGGATTCGAACCAACGACCCCGAGATTACAAATCACGTGCTCTGGCCAACTGAGCTAAAGAGGCAGGCGGGTAAGCAATCTACATCGCGCCGCTACAACCAACTACCTTTGCTGCCGTCAAGCCCTGGAGGATTCGAAGGGAGCTGGCCGTATAGGACTTACCCATGTTTTGTTGTTTGCACCGGCTTTATTTCCGATTGCGGTGCAAAAGTAGTACATTTCTGGGAACTACCAAAACTTTAAAGAGAAAATTTTGTGTAAAAGTGCATTTTTTTGAAAAATGCACTTTTTATACCTTATATATTAAACAGACATCAGAAAGTTATCTTCAGAATCTTTCCGTTGTACGCATCTACGGTGATGTTTGTAAGATGGTCGGGCACTATCGACAGCTTTTCTTCCTTGCCTGTAAGAAGGTCTGTTGCCGTAACTTTGCCCAAATCTTTCGGAAGGTTGAGATAGTCGAACGCGTGCATTGGCAGGTTTACGCCCATCTTTGCCTTCATTCCGTCGAAGTTGGCAACAATCACGAGCAGTTCATTCTCGTATTTGCGCAAGAAGCAGTAGTGCTTGTAGTCGTTGAATGTCCAACTGCCTTGGTTTACATACATCACATCGAAGAACTGGCCGTCGCTTATGGCTTTCTCTGTTCTGATGATGCTGAGCAGCCTTGTGTAGAATGCGCGTACTTTCTTCTCGTTTGCCGTAAGTTTGTCTTCGTTGAACTTTCCGCCGTTTCTCCATCGGTAGATGCTGTTAATCGTCCAGTAGTCGAAGATTGTTGTGCGTCCGTCCTGACCGCTGAAGCCTTCGCAGTCCATGCCCATCTCGCCGAGTTCCTGTCCGAAGTAGAGCATGAACGGATTATTGTTGATGCAAGAGCTTACTATAACGGCAGGCTTAGCCTTCAGGCCGCCCTTGAACAGAAAATCAGATGCAAGTCGCTGCTCGTCGTGGTTCTCCATGAAGTTGAGCATGTGCGGAGCGCAGTCGCCCAAGTTCTGCCAGCAATGCGTAATCTGCGAAGCAGAGCGGTCGCCGAGTGTTACGCCCTTCAGCGTGTCGTATAGTCCTACCTTGTCGTACAGATAGTCGAACTTGCCGCGGTTTATGTAGTTCCAATATTCGTTTGGATTGTAAACCTCGGCGATGAACAGAATCTCCGGATATTTCTCCTTTATCTGCGGAACGACCCATTCCCAGAACTCAACCGGAACCATCTCGGCCATGTCGCAGCGGAATCCGTCGATATTCTTTGCCGACCAGAACAGGAGAATGTCGAGCATCTTGTTCCAAGTGTCGGGGATAGGGTCGAAATAGCATGTACCGCCGTTGCAGTAGTCAACACCGTAGTTCAGTTTCACGGTCTCGTACCAGTCGTTGGTGCAAGGCCATTGGTCAAATCTGTTGTTTCCCGTAGCCTTTGCCGGAAACTCGATGTACGGCTTCTTCTCGCCCTGCTGAAGGTCTATTGCGCCCTCGAGTTTGCAGTCGGGGATATAGTAGAAATTATTGTTTGGCGAGAATGCCTTGCGAACGTCGTCGTTCTCTCCGAGGTCGGCAATGCCTTCTCTCTTTGCGTCGGAATGATATTGGCGCGCAACGTGGTTCGGAACAAAGTCGATGATGACCTTCATGCCGTTGTCGTGCGTGCGCTTTACAAGAGCCTCGAATTCCTGCATTCGGTTTGGAACCTTGTCGGCAAGGTCGGGATCAACGTCGTAGTAGTCCTTTATAGCGTATGGCGAGCCGGCTTTTCCTTTCACCACAGCCTTGTGGTCTTTTGCTATGCCTTGGCGCGAATAGTCGGTCTGAGTTGCGTGTTCAATAATACCTGTGTACCAGATGTGCGAGAAACCCATCTCTCTGATTGCGCTCAGAGCCTCGTTGGTGAAGCTTGAGAACTTGCCGCATCCGTTTTCTTTGATTGTTCCATCCTGATGCGGATGCTGTTTCGTGTTGCCGAACAATCTTGGTAATACCTGATAGATTGTAATCTTTTCACTCATAGTTTTTAATTCAAATTTAAAGTCCTTAATATCATATTTCGGTAGTGAGAATCTGTTTCTTTTATCCCGAACGAATCCCGAAGGAATCCCGAATGTTTTAAATAGATTCTTTTGTATGAAAAATAAAGGACCGTACGGCATGGCACGGTCCTGTTTTAGTTTATCCTTGAATTCCTGAGACAGAAACCTCTCTCGAGATTTTCACAATCATTCCCTGAAGTGCTTTTCCCGGGCCGCATTCAACGAACTCGGTAGCACCTGCTGCAATCATGTTCTGTACCTCCTGAGTCCAGCGGACTGATGCCGTAAGCTGTGCTATCAGGTTCTTCTTGATGTCGGCAGGCTCGGTGTGTGCCTGAGCATCTACATTCTGGTATACAGGGAACTTAGGAGCGTTGAATGTTGTCTTCTCTATTGCTGCTGCAAGTTCGTCCTTTGCCGGCTGCATAAGAGGAGAGTGGAACGCACCGCCAACCTTCAGCGGAAGGGCGCGCTTTGCTCCGGCTGCCTTAATCTTCTCGCAAGCCTCGTTTACAGCGTCGATGTTTCCGCTTATTACAAGCTGTCCCGGACAGTTGTAGTTTGCAGGGATAACGATGTTGCCTTCTTTGCTAACCTCGGCGCAGATTGCCTCAACCTGCTCGTCTGCCATTCCGATGATGGCAGCCATTGTTGATGGGGCAGCCTCGCAAGCCTTCTGCATAGCCATTGCGCGGGCATATACAAGCTTCAGACCGTCTTCGAACGACAGAACGCCTGCTGCTGTAAGTGCCGACAACTCGCCAAGTGAGTGGCCGCCAACCATATCTGGGTTGAAGTTATTGCCCTGACACAAAGCAGTTATGACCGAATGAAGGAAAACTGCCGGCTGAGTTACTTTTGTCTGCTTAAGTTCGTCATCTGTTCCGTTGAACATGATGTCGGTAATTCGGTAACCTAATATCTCGTTTGCTTTCTCGAACAATTCCTTTGCTAAAGGGTTATTCTCATAAAGTTCTTTGCCCATTCCTACAAATTGGGCTCCTTGACCTGGAAAAACAAATGCTTTCATTATGTTATTGATAATAATTTGTGCAAAAATAAGTCATTTTTTTTTAATCCGATTCTTTTTGTTGATATATTTATTTATTTTTGCATGAAAATAAATTTAGTATAATCCAATGAAAAGGCAGAGTAACAAACATGTTGTTATTATGGCTGGTGGCGTAGGTAGTCGCTTTTGGCCAATGAGTGTAGCAGAAAAACCTAAACAGTTTATTGATGTATTGGGATGTGGAAGAAGTCTAATACAGTTAACCTACGATAGATTCAAGGATGTATGTCCGTCTGAAAACGTTTGGGTGGTTACATCCGAGATGTACAGGGATATTGTAAAGGAACAGTTGCCAGACGTGCCTGTTTCGCACATCCTTCTCGAGCCATGCCGCCGCAACACCGCTCCGTGCATTGCATATGTAAGCTGGCGTATCAAGTCTGAAGATGCCGACGCAAACATCGTCGTTACTCCTTCAGACCACGTTGTTATGAACGTTGCTGAATTCCAGAGAGTTATTAACACCGCGCTGGACTTCACTTCATCATCAGATGCCATCGTTACATTGGGTATGAAGCCAAACCGACCAGAAACAGGATACGGATATATTCAGGCCGACTTGAGCGTTCCTTCGCTCAGCAACAAGGAGATTTTCAGCGTCGATTCTTTCAGAGAGAAGCCTGACCTTGAGACGGCAAAGAAATACGTTCAGAAGGACAACTACTTCTGGAACGCAGGCATCTTTGTGTGGAGTGCGCACACAATCGTAAATGCTTTCAGAGTATATCAGCCTGCGCTCGCTTCAATCTTCGAGAAACTTATTCCTTATTATAATACTCCAGAGGAGCAGGCTAAGATTAACGAGCTGTTCCCAACATGCGAGAACATCTCTGTCGACTACGCAATTATGGAGAAGGCTGAGGAAATCTTCGTAATGCCTGCCGACTTTGGCTGGAGCGACTTGGGTACATGGGGCTCTCTTCACGGACAGGTTGAGAAGGATGCCGACAGCAACGTTGCCATTGGAAACAACATCAAACTGTTCGAGTGCAAGAACTGCATCGTTCATACAACAGACGAGAGAAAGGTCGTTGTGCAGGGACTCGACGGATATATCGTTGCCGAGAAAGACGGACAGTTGCTTGTCTGCAAACTTAGCGAAGAGCAGCGTATAAAGAATTTCCAGGAAGATTAACAATACAATAACTATACTGAACAGATGAAAAAATTGCTATCGTTGCCGCCTAACTTGGTGGACTGTTTCCATGAAATTGAAAATGTAAGTAAAGACGAATGGTTCTGCACCTCTGACCCCGTTGGTTCTAAACTCGGCTCAGGAGGCGGTACAACGTGGCTTCTCGATGAATGTTTTAAAGAGTGGGGCGGAGGAGATGATTTTGACTCTTGGCTGGCTAAGGACAAGCGTCTTCTTCTTCATGCCGGCGGACAGAGCCGCAGACTGCCTGCCTATGCTCCAAGCGGAAAGATTCTTACGCCGATTCCGGTGTTCCGCTGGGCTAAGGGGCAGCGTTTGGGGCAGAATCTGCTGTCGCTCCAACTTCCGCTCTACAAAAAGATGATGGACATTGCGCCCGACTGCTATCACACGCTCATAGCGAGCGGCGATGTGTATGTGCGCACGGCAAAGAGCCTGCAGCCAATTCCCGAGGCTGATGTTGTCTGCTACGGAATGTGGGTTGACCCTTCGCTTGCAAAGAATCACGGTGTATTCGTGAGCAAGCGTCAGACTCCCGATGTGCTCGAGTGCATGTTGCAGAAACCGTCTGTCGAGAAACTTGCTGAGATAATGCAGACTCATCTGTTCCTTATGGATATCGGCGTATGGCTGCTGAGCGACAAGGCTGTAAAACTGCTTATGAATCGCTCGCGTACTGCCGACGGACTGAAAAACTACGACTTGTATTCTGAATTCGGATGCGCCCTCGGCTCAAATCCGACTATCGACGATGCCGAACTGAAGGAACTGAAGGTTGCAATTCTTCCGCTCGACGGCGGCGAATTCTATCATTACGGAACAAGTCGCGAGATAATTTCATCTACTCTCAGAATACAGAACTTGGTGAACGACCAGCGCGAGATTATGCATTTGGGCGTGAAGCCAAATCCTGCAATCTTCATCCAAAATTCGGAGATGATGCAGAAACTCGCGCCGGAAAATGAAAATGTATGGATTGAGAATTCCTGCATTTCCGAAGGATGGAAACTCGGTTCAAACCAACTCATAACTGGCGTTCCTGAAAACAACTGGAACTTGACCGTTCCGTCAGGAGTCTGCGTTGATGTCGTTCCGCTGAACGATGACGAGTATGTTCTTCGCCCATATGGCTTCAACGATGCCTTCCGAGGCTCGCTCAACGACGAATCTACGATGTTCATGGGACGTCCGTTCGCCGAGTGGGCTACCGTTCACAACGTGTGCGATATAACCGTTACAGATGAGAAGGACGACCTTCAGGCTGCGCAGATATTCCCTGTATTCAAGGATGTAGAAAGCATGGGCAGGGTTCTGGCTTGGATGATTTCGGACAACGAAGATGCCGAGGCTGAAGCATTTTACAAGGATGCGCAGAAGATGTGCGCCGATGAGATTTCGGCTCAGGCAAACCTCGTACGCCTACAGAAGCAGCGTGAGCAATTCCGCGCAGGCAACTGGAACTCGCTGAGCCGGAATTACGCAAACAGCGTGTTCTATCAGGTAAATCTTGCCGATGCAGCCAAAGAGTTCGTAGACAACGGGTTGGAAATGCCGGCTGCAATTCCGTCCGCAACTCCGCTGATGACTCGTATTCACGACCATATCTTCCGTTCCCAATACCTGCGTCTGAAAGGAGAGGATTACAAGGCGGAGGACGACAAAGCGTTCGAACTTCTGCGCGAGGGACTTACCGAGACGGTGCTTGCAAACAAACAGCAACCAAGGCTTAATGTACAGTCCGACCAGATTGTGTGGAGCCGCTGTCCTGTTCGCATCGATATTGCCGGCGGATGGACTGATACCGCGCCTTACTGCTTGATGGAAGGCGGAAATGTGGTTAATATCGCCATCGACCTTAACGGTCAGCAGCCGCTTCAGGCTTACATAAAGCCATGCCGCGAGTTTAAGATTGTGCTTCGGTCTATTGACCTTGGAGCGATGGAGGAGATTACTACTTATCGCGAACTTCAGGAGTTCTACAAGGTCGGCTCGCCGTTCTCAATTCCTAAGGCGGCACTCGTTTTGGCTGGCTTCTATCCAAACTATTCGTCAGAAAACTTCGAATCTCTTGAGCAGCAGCTTCGCAGTTTCGGCTGCGGAATTGAACTCACAACATTCTCTGCCATTCCGGCAGGCTCAGGCTTGGGAACAAGTTCTATTCTGGCATCTACGGTTCTCGGCGCAATTTCCGATTTCTGCGGATTGGCGTGGGACAAGAACGAAGTGGGGCAGAGAACGCTCGTTCTCGAACAGCTTCTTACAACTGGCGGCGGATGGCAAGACCAGTTTGGAGGCGTTCTGCACGGCGCAAAACTTCTCCAGACAAATGCCGGATTCGACCAATGCCCGTCAGTCAAGTGGTTGCCACAGCAGTTGTACACGAAGCCCGAATATGCGGCGTGCCATCTGCTTTACTACACAGGCATCACTCGCACGGCAAAGCAGATTCTTGCCGAAATCGTTCGCGGAATGTTCCTGAACTCTACCGAACATCTCGAACTTCTTGCCGAGATGAAAGAGCATGCGCTCGACCTCTACGACGCTATCCTGCGCGAGGATTTCGACCGCATGGGACGCCTTATAGCCAAGACTTGGAAGCAGAACCAGCGACTCGACAGCGGAACAAATCCGCCAGAGGTGCAGAAAATCTGCGAGATGGTGAAGGACTACTGCCTTGGCTACAAGCTGCCGGGCGCAGGCGGCGGAGGCTTCTTGTACATGGTGGCAAAGAGTCCAGAGGCAGCACTAAAGATAAGAAATATCCTTACCTCAAATCCGCCTAACGAGCGTGCTCGCTTTGTGGATATGAAACTAAGCGACAGCGGTTTGCAGGTAAGCAGAAGTTAATTTTGATATGCAAGAAAACAAAACATCATTGGTAAGGACACGAGATGGCAAGAATTATCTCGTGCCTTTCTCGCTTATAACATTATTGTTTTTTCTTTGGGGATTTGCAAACAGCACCCACGGAGTTCTGAACAAGTTCTTTCAGGATGCTCTGCAACTGAAGAGTACCGATACGGCATGGATTCAGGCTATGGTCTATGGCGGATATTTCCTTATGGCTATTCCGGCAAGTAAGATTATCAGTAGGTTTGGCTATAAGACAGGCGCACTTACCGGATTGTGTCTCTTTGGCATTGGTGCGTTGCTTTTCTATCCAGCAAGTACAACGCTTAGTTTTACGTTTTTCTTGTTCGCTCTTTTCGTTATGGGCTGCGGAATGACTTGCCTCGAAACGGCGTGCAATCCGTATGCTACGCGACTTGGCGACCCTGAGACTGGCGTTCAGCGACTGAATATGGCGCAGACCTTCAACGGACTCGGCTGTATTGGCGGTCCTGCAATCGGTCTGCTCGTATATAGCGGAGATACAGAAACCGCAGCAACAGAAGACGGAATGTTCAGAGTGGCTCTGCCTTACATCTGCATGGGTTTGACAGCCTTTGCCGTGGCTCTGTTCTTCTCGTTTATCAAGTTGCCTGATATTCGGGACGTTAAGTCGCAGAATGTTGATGAGGCTGACGCTAAAAGCGGACTGATTCACAATAACGGATTTCTGCTCGGTGCGCTGGCATTGTTCATGTATGTCGGCGCTCAGACGGTTCTGAATTCGTATTTTATCGGCTACACAACATCGCTTGA
Source organism: Bacteroides sp. Ga6A2 (assembly GCF_000702225.1). NCBI lineage: Bacteria > Pseudomonadati > Bacteroidota > Bacteroidia > Bacteroidales > Bacteroidaceae > Bacteroides > Bacteroides sp. Ga6A2. Next base: position 61,709 of record NZ_JNKX01000012.1, read on the forward strand.
AGGACTTGACATCTCGCCAAAAACGGCATCTCTGTTGCTCGGATTCGGCGCAATGACTCTCTTCCTTCTCGGGCGAATAATCTGCAACTGGGTTATGAAGTTTGTCGAGGCACCTAAGATTCTTGCAGTCTTCAGCATCGGCGGAGTTGTAACGATGTTCCTAATGGCAATTCAGATTCTCGGCTCATCGGCAAATCTGGCAATGTATATGCTGGCGTTCTTCTTCGAGAGTCTGATGTTTCCTGCCGTCTTCGCCCTCTCTATCGAAGGGCTTGGCAAGAAGGACACGCAGACGGCTTCGGCAATCCTGATAATGTGCATCGTCGGTGGTGCTGTCGTGCCAATCGTAATGGCTTGGGTTGAGAATGTTACGAGCATGGCATTCTCGTTCGTCGTACCATCGGTTTGCTTCCTTTTCGTACTCATTTTTGCTTTGTATAAAGTGATTTTCCTAAAAAAAACGAATATTTAGTCAAATAATAAGTCCTTGTGACAAAAAAGTTCGGATTGCATTTTGCATTTCGGACTTTTTCTCTATCTTTGTGTGAGATAAAAGTAATTGTTAAAATGAAGTCATTTAGACATATCGTTTTAGTCGTACTGGTTTTATTTTTGGGGATAACAGATTGCTTCGCGATTAGTACAGATAACAAAGCGGGCAAGAAGTCGGACATTGCCCCAATCCTTGGCGACATTGCATGGCAACAAGAAGAGCCATTCAACATGTTATGTCCTAAAGTGGACGGCGACAGAACTGTGATAGGCTGCGTTTCGGCGGCGCTGTCGCAGATTTTCATGTACTATCAAAAACCCGTGGAGAGAACGGTTCCTATAACCGATGTCTTCGACGGAACTTGTCGCAAGCCTGTCAGATACGAGTGGGGCAAGATGCGTCATTCTTACAATAAGCCTTACAAGACAGAAGGTTATGACGAATCCGACTCGGCTGTGGCAAATCTGTGCTACGACCTTTCGGTTGCTTTGCAGACGGTTTTCGGCACAACGGGCTCTGATATGAAAGCGCCGGTCGACTCTGTGCCTATCTGGCTGAGCCGATATTTCGGATACAATGGTGTTCGAGTGTATCGTCGCAGCGGATATTCGTACGAGAATTTCGTAAATATTATTGATTATGAACTTGAGCACAACCGTCCGGTCGTTCTACTGGGAAAGCGTGTTTTCTTCCAAGATGGAAAGATAGGTCATGCCTTTATCTGCGACGGCAGAAAGGACGGGCTTTATCATTTCAACTGGGGTGACGGCTCGGGCGATGCAGTTTATGCAAGCCTCTACGAACTTGTGCCGCCTTATGATGAGAGTGGAACGCCAATGTGCGGATATACCAACGATTTGTATGTTCTGGCAGGTCTCGACCCAGATGCCGAAATGTCTGATCCTGAACTGTATGCAACATATCGCCAGTCGCCCGACGGTAACGACAGTTATTCGTGCCTTATAACGTCAAAATATCAGCAAAGTGGCGAGTTGGAGCGCGACTATGTCTCTGTTCCGTTCGGCTGTAACGTATTGTTCAACGTGTTTGCGCATCCAAACAGCAATGGTGGCAAGGACTGCGAGTTTGCCGTTGGATATCTGAATGAAGACAATCAGATTGTGTGTGCTTCGAAAAACGTTATCTTGTACGACAGAGAAAGCGTCAACTTCTATTATCTCGATGTTGTCGAAGATTTTAAGATTGGCAAGGTTTACAGAATGATGCCAATCTATCGCCTCGTAGGCTCATCAGACTGGAAGTTAATGGAAGGTTCTGATAACATCTTCTTCGAACTGAAGTTAAAGGATTCAAAAACGCTTGAATATCATGTTTCTACATACGATGTGGATGTCTACATGAAAGGTTTCGATTCTAATGCTGTTTACGAAGTCGATAAGTCCACTCCGGTTTCTATCGAGGTTAAGAACAACGGCGACTTGGAGTACGATTATCGCATCGACATAAAGGCACATAATATTGAGACAGGAAAGAGTGAGGAACTTCTGTCGCTCGATAATGTATGGCTTGGCACCGGTTACGGTTACGAGATTTCATGCGACATTCCTACGCCAAAGATGGAAGGAACGTACGATATTTTTGCCTATACTCAGTCTGAGAAACTAATCAGAAAACTTGCTCGCATTCGTGTAAGCAGCACCAGCGGCATATTATCTCCAATGCTTCCAGAGTGTGAGACAGATGAGAAGAAGGTTATCTACGGCTTCGACGGCAGACTACGTGGCAACAACATTAACGGATTAAAAGGTTTGTATATAATAAACGGTAAAAAGGTTATAAAGTAGCAGATGAAAGGGTTTTACACTGTGTTGCTGCTCATCGGTTCCAACATTTTTATGACATTGGCATGGTATGGGCATTTGAAACTGAGCCAGATGAAAATTTCAACATCTTGGCCGCTTTTCGGGATAATACTTTTTAGTTGGGGACTGGCTTTTTTTGAATATTGCCTTCAGATTCCAAGCAGTCGCATAGGCTTTCGCGACAATGGCGGACCATTCACGTTGATGCAACTTAAGGTTATTCAGGAGGTTCTTTCGCTGATAATCTTCACGGCGATAACATCGTTTCTCTTCCAAGGTTCTGAATTGCATTGGAATCATGTTGCCGCCTTCGTCTGCCTTATTTTAGCAGTTTATTTTGTGTTTATTTAAAGTTTTAGAGTTCAGTCCGCTAAACAGTCGCAAATTTCAAATTTAGATTCGTGTTAGATAAATTCTGGTGTATTTTAGTTGTAATCAATAGTGATTGTATATAATATGGATGGACAAAGAATACGAGACTTCTTTCAACAAGAAGTTTTATCAATGCTTGATACATATGAGAATTTTGAAAAGTTGATTCCTGCCCCTAAAGGTAGCGGAGCTGAACACAAGGGTGAAGATGGCCGATTTGTAGAGAATCTTATACGTAGTTTCCTAATTAAGTACCTTCCTAAAGAACTTGAAGTTTTAACCGGTTTTATTGTACGACCTGCAGTCAAAACAGGGAAAAATGACAGAAGTCGTAAAAAAGATACTGATAAGCATTCTACTCAGTTGGATATTATTGTTTATAATAGTGCCCAGTATCCAGTATACCTTCGTAGTAATGATACTGTTATTGTTCCACCCGAAGGAGTGATAAGTGTTATTTCTGTGAAGAAAACTCTTAATGACAAAGATATAGTTCATGAGCTAAAAGCGCTGAAAGATGTTTCTAAATTGTGTAGGTCAAGTGATATTCGGGCTCCATTTTTTGCTTTAGTGTCAATGGACAATAATATAGAAAAAAAAGACCCTGATACATTTGATTGGATTTTTGACAAAATGAAATCGTTATATGAAAGTGATAGCGCTGACTTAAGTTTTGATGATATGGTAGGATATGTTGGGGCATTCAAACACTGGGGAATATTCAAAGCTAGACCTTTAAAGAAATGTCCTAAAAAAGCTAAGTACGTTATGTTTAAGCATGAAGAAAAAAAGGAATTTCACTTAGGACTACAATTTCTTTTAACTGGTATTCTTAGTGTATTTTATGACAAATCAAGATCTACAATTACTAGACCTGGTTTTACTTCATTTTCAAGTGGGAGAACGCATGACAGAGAACTTGGCGTAATCAAATCTAAGTTCCCTGCATTAATTAACCCAAAACGGTCATTAGAAAAAAATAAGTAGCAAAATGTAAGTTGGTTTAATTATTCAGAGTCAATCATTAGCACTTTTTGCTTATATTTTTATAGGCTCCGGATACTTATCTGAACATTATGTAAGGCAAAATTTCTAATGACCGATTTGGGATTAAGGAATAATGATGTCTGCTAATTGATAATACAAATCACCCATTTGAAGAAAAATGGATTGTAATTAAGAATGTATAGCCTATAATGAGTAATTCTTTAAAAAAGTTGAAAGTCCAGTTTTTATGAATTCTGGACTTTCAACAGATAATCTTTTGTTTAGTTCTTTCTGAAATCCTTCTTTCTTCTGAACATGTGTCTTAGTCTGTGCATCTGGTTGCGCAGAGGTTGGATGTATTCAAGTATCGGGAGAGAGAAGAAATATCGGTTTTCATTAAACAATTTGCACGTCTTCTTCAGCATTATAGATCGGAGCAGCCATGTTGTGAGCATCAGCAGCCACACGAAAGATACTCCGGCAATAAGTTCAATCTGTTGCGGAGCGTTGTCTGCGTAGTCAAACAACTCCTTTAAACCGACTCTCTCGCCATTGGCATTGTGCGTGAACATAAGTAGGCCGGCGGTTTCGGCAACTGCCCATGCCAGAAGCAGATAGTTTATGAGGTAGAAACTTGCCCAGTGAATTCTGAACAGTGTCATATCTTTTAAGTGCTTTGACGTTTCGCGTTCGTACACCTTGTCCTCGTACCAGTCGGCTTTTGAATAAGGCATTTGCTGGCGCACGACGCTGTTAGGGTCGGTCTCAACTCGTGCCGTGTGGGCGCGGTGAATCTGGTTCACAAACATAGCATCCTCGCCGAATTTCAGGTTGAGGCAGTTCTTGAACCCCTCGTGCTTCATAAAAACAGACTTGCGGTAAGCCATGTTGCTGCCAGAGCCTATAAGGGCATTCCCGCTGCCAAATACGGTGCTGAACGAGCAAATCTGTTGCATTAGTCGTTCGAAGACAATTCGGCTGTTGAATGCAGATTTCTTGCGCTCGTAATTGCTGTATCCAAGCACAACGTTCGTGCCATTTGTAAAGTTACGCGCCATCAGCTTTAGCCATTGGTCTGAATCGGGCTTGCAGTTGGCATTGGTAAACACGAGCCATTCGTTCTTACTGGCTCTCACGCCGAGTGTAAGGGCAAGTTTGCGGTGACTTACGTATCGGGCAGATTCGGGTGTAAAAGTGTGGTAAAGGTTTGGATATTTTGCCTCCATATTCTTCAGAACCTCCTCGCTGTCGTCGTTTGACGCATCGTTTATTACAATGACTTCAAAGTCGGGGTAGTCCTGCTCAAGAATGTATGGCAGATTGTTTTTCAGAGCCTCGCCTTGGTTGTGTGCCGCAATAATGACAGACAGAGGTTCCTGACGGTCGGCATAAGTTGTTGTGCCCTTGAGCGTTTTCTTATGCTGATAGTATATCTGACCATAACGGGACAGGAGTCCTGTTGTCAGTGACAACAAGACTCCAGCCGAACCGTTTATAGCCCAATTCATCTCTTCAGTTAATCCGAACAGATTTATCATAAACAAATTCAATATTATATAAAATCTTCTGTAATGTAGCCTTTAGGCAGAGCGCGGCAGTTGTAACCGCTTGCCATAATCTCGCCATAGGCTCCAGCCGAACGCAGTGCTATAAGGTCACCGCGATGCGCTTTGTTAATGTCTATTGCCTTTGCAAACACATCACTGCTTTCACAGATAGGTCCTACAACATCGTATGTTTCGTTTGGCTCGTCGCTCGAGATGTTCTCAATCTTGTGGTATGCCTGATAGAGGGCAGGGCGGATGAGGTCTGTCATGCCGGCATCGACTATGCAGAACTGTTTTACCGAACCTTGCTTTACATACAGAGTCTTTGTTATCAGACTTCCGCACTGACCAACCACTGCTCGACCAAGTTCGAAGTGCAGATGCTGGTTGCTGCGCAGATTGAGATGCTTGTGATAGCACTCGAAATACTCGGCAAATGTTGGTATCGGAGCTTTGTTAGGGTTCTCGTAGTCGATGCCCAAGCCGCCGCCTACATTGATGTGCTCAACTGTTATTCCGTTGTGCTCGAGTCTGGTCTGAAGCTCGTTTATGCGGTTGCACAGAGCCACGAAGTCGGACATATCGAGAATCTGACTTCCGATGTGGAAGTGCAAGCCAATCCACTGAATGTTCTTCATTCCCTTGGCAATCTCGATAACCTTCTCCATGTCTTCCATGGCGATGCCGAACTTGTTCTCGGCAAGACCAGTTGTGATGTTGGCATGTGTATGTGCTCCCACGTTTGGATTTATGCGGAAGGCCACGCGTGCCACCTTGCCTTGCTTCTCAGCCAGTTCGTTGATAATCTCGAGTTCTGGAATGCTTTCTACATTAAAGCAGAATATTCCTTTCTCAAGACCAAGATTTATCTCCCAGTCGCTCTTTCCAACGCCGGCATAAACAATCTTGTCGGCAGGGAAGCCTGCGTTGAGTGCAGCCTTTATCTCGCCGCCGCTAACGCAGTCGGCACCGAAGCCGAACTGGTTGATAATTGACAGAACCTTTCCGTTTGCATTAGCCTTAACGGCGTAGTGCAGGCTGTAGTTCTCGTACTTGCCAATCTCTTTCTTTATTGTGTCGAGCGTCTCGCGTAGAACTTTTGTGTCGTAGTAGTAGAATGGAGTCTGCACGTTGGCAAACTTTTCTACAGGAAAATGACCTTTCATTATGATGTGTTGTGTACTTTAGTTATTATTTGAACAGATGTGCGCTAAGGCTCTGCAATGCACGCTGCTTGTCCTCTTCCTTGATAAGGTAAGAGATGTTGTAGTTAGAGCCTCCGTAAGAAACCATGCGTACAGGGATGTCCTTCATTGCGTTTGTTGCAATAGCCTGAATGCCAACGTTCTCCCACTGAAGGTCGCCGGCAACGCAGATGATACACATGTTCTCGTCTACGGTTACTGTTCCGAACTTCTTAAGGTCGTTCAGGATGTCGGCAAGGTGACTTGTGTTGTCGATTGTAACCGATACCCCAACTTCTGATGTAACTATCATGTCGATGCTTGTCTTGTAGCTCTCGAAGATTTCGAACACCTTGCGGAGGAACCCATAGGCAAGCAACATTCTGCCGCTCTTAATCTTGATGGCTGTTATGTTGTCCTTTGCAGCAACTGCCTTGAACAAGCCCGGAGTAAGCTCGTTGCTGATGGTTGTACCCGGAGCGGTTGGCTCCATTGTGTTAAGCAACTTCACAGGGATGTTTGCAAACTTGGCTGGCTGAACGCATGTAGGGTGAAGAATCTTCGCACCGAAGTAAGCCAGTTCTGCTGCCTCCTCAAACTGAAGATGAGGCACAGGCTTTGTGTTCTCAACAAATCGAGGGTCGTTGTTGTGCATACCGTCGATATCTGTCCAAATCTGAATCTCGTCGGCCATTACAGCTGCGCCGATGAGCGATGCAGTATAGTCAGAACCGCCGCGCTGAAGGTTGTCAACCTCGCCGTAAGCGTTGCGGCAGATGAAACCCTGAGTGATGTAAATCTCCTTACCCTGATTATTCTCGAGTACGGCAGTAATCTTCTCTTTGATGTATGATGAATCTGGCTCTGCGTTCTTGTCTGTACGCATAAAGTCGAGTGCAGACAACAGGGTAGCGTTGTAGCCCTGCTCAAGCAGATAGTTTGTAACCATGTTGGTGCTCATAATCTCGCCCTGAGCAAGGATAATCTTCTCCTCGAACATTGTGAAGATGTCCTTTGTGAATGAGCGCAGATAGTCGAACTCTTCCTTCAGGAAAGCGTTTGTCTTGTCTTTGTACTCCTGAGTGCTGTACAACTCCTCAACATGACCTTTGTATTTAGCCTCGAGTTTGTTGATGATGTCATTGGCGCCCTCTGGGTTCTTCTTGTAGAGATAGTCTGAAATCTCGACCAATGAATTTGTTGTACCAGACATTGCTGATAGAACTACAATTTTCTGCTCACCGTCTGTAATCAGTTTGACAACATCCTTCATGCGCTGGGCTGAGCCAACTGATGTGCCACCAAATTTAAGTACCTTCATTTTATTTAGTTTTATATTTTTCGAATTTGTTTAATAGTCGTCCATGTCGAAACGTATTGTTTCTGATGGCTTTTCTTGTTTGTCTTCAGTCTTTTCTTCGTCGGCCGATGGCGTTTGAGGCTTATCGTCATCTTCCTTCTGAGAGTTTATGACGATTTCTTCGGCAACAGTCTCTTCGCTGCTGTCGGTCTCGGCATTTTCTGCCTCGGTTACGACTTCATTTTCTGTTGATTCGGCTGCGGTCTCGACCTCTGACTTTTCGTTGACATCGTAGGCTGGTTCAATATCTTCCATCTTCATCATTTCCAGTTCCTTGTCAATGTCCTTGGCTGTTCCCGAAGTCTCGTAGACGATAGGCGTTTCTTCTTCTTCCTCAGCTTTAGTCTCGACCTTCTCCTCAACAACAGGCTTCTTGTGAATCAGTTGTGTATATTTGTGCGAAACATCTACAAACTCGCTCTTTTCGCAGCTGTACACTCTGCAATTGTCTACTTCCTGAAGAAAACCGAGGTTGTGCGTGCTCATTATCACGCTTGTGCCCGAGTTCTTTACTATTTCTTGCAGAAGTTTTACGATTGAGAGTCCCGTTGCAGCGTCGAGGTTGCCCGTAGGCTCGTCGGCGATGATTATTTTCGGCTTGTTGAGGATGGCGCGCGCAATGGCTATACGCTGCTGTTCGCCTCCCGAAAGCTCATGCGGACGCATGTTCTGCTTGCCTTCCATGCCTACGCTTTTCAGCACTTCGGAGATTCGTGCGTCGATGTTCTCTTTCTTCCAGTCGGTTGCCTTCAGAACGAACGCCAGATTGTCGTAGACTGTTCTGTCCGTCAGCAGTTTGAAATCCTGAAACACGATGCCGCATTGCCTTCTCAGGTACGGAAGTTTCTTGTGCGACATTTTGCTCATATCATATCCCAAAACCATTGCCTTTCCGTCGGCAATTTCGAGTTCGTTGTAGATGCTTTTCAGGAATGAAGTCTTTCCTGTGCCAACAGAACCGATAATGAACACGAACTCGCCTTCGTCCATCTTGAAGTCGATATTCTTTAGAATCGGGTTGTTTCCGTGGTTTAGCGAAACCTTGTTATATTCTATGAGCATGATGAAGCGTTTTTTTAATGTTTATGCCAGTTTGGATCGTGTCTTACCTGAAGTTCCTTGGCAAGATCCTCGATGCGCAAGCCCTTGGCTGTGAGGAGTACGATGAGGTGGTAAAGGAAGTCGGAGCCTTCGTAAACCAGACGCTCGTTTGTTCCGTTTGTAGCCTCGATAACAGCCTCGAGAGCCTCTTCGCCAACCTTCTGTGCCATACGGTTTATGCCGTCCTTGAACAGGCTTGTTGTGTATGAGCCTTCCGGCATCTCCTCGTGTCTCTTTTCGATGAAGTCCTGAAGGAATGAAAGGAAGAGCAGCGGGTTTGCGTCGTTCTTCTCGTTCCAGCAGGTGTCAGCACCGGTGTGGCATACAGGACCTACAGGATTGACTTTGATAAGCAGAGTGTCGTTGTCGCAGTCTTCGGCAATGCTCACTACGTTGAGGAAGTTTCCGCTTGTCTCACCCTTTGTCCACAGACAATTACGGGTTCTGCTCCAGAAAGTAACCTTTCCGGTCTCAACAGTCTTGTTGTATGCCTCTTCGTTCATGAATCCGAGCATAAGTACCGTCTTTGTCTTGTCGTCTTGGATGATGGCTGGAATAAGGCCATTCATCTTATTGAAATCTAATGCCATTTTTCTTATTTATGTTTTATGTTAAATTCTTACGTTAATTCCTTCGCTGTGAAGATATTGCTTCAGTTCGGGAATGCTAATCTCACCGAAGTGGAAAACACTTGCTGCGAGTGCAGCGTCGCTTTTTCCGTTGATGAATGTGTCGCGGAAATGCTCCTTCTTTCCTGCGCCTCCCGATGCTATGACCGGGATGCTGAGTTCGTCGCTTAGTTGAGCCAGAGCCTCGTCGGCAAATCCGGCTTTCACACCGTCGTGGTTCATGCTGGTGAAGAGAATTTCGCCTGCACCGCGGTCGCACGCTTCTTTAGCCCACTCAAACAAGCCTCTTTCGGTTTCCAGTCGTCCGCCGTTGAGGTAGCATTTCCAGCCATTCTCTGTTAGTTTGGCGTCGATAGCCACAACGCAAACCTGCGAGCCGAAACTGTTGGCTATCTCGTCAATCAGTTCAGGACGGCGGATTGCTGCCGAGTTGATGCTAATCTTGTCGGCTCCGGCGTTGAGCATTCGGTCTACGTCGCACAATTCGTTAATTCCGCCGCCAACGGTAAACGGAATGTTGATGTTGGCTGCCACGCGCTGAACCAAGTCTGTAAAGGTCTTTCTGCCTTCGTGACTTGCTGTTATGTCGAGATACACAAGTTCGTCGGCTCCCTGCTCGCTGTATGCTCTGCCCAGTTCAACCGGGTCGCCTGCGCTGCGAAGATTCACGAAGTTTGTGCCTTTTACTGTTTCGCCGTTCTTTATGTCGAGGCAAGGTATGATTCTTTTTGCTAACATAATTCTGATTTTTGTGTTAAGCGTTGACCCATTTTGTGAGTTCGTTCATGTCAATCTTGCCTTCGTATATGGCTTTACCGAATACGACGCTTGGGATACCCGCCTCGTTCAGTCTCTTGATGTCGTCCAAGCAACTTACTCCGCCGCTTGCGATGAGGTTGAGGGTAGGGCAGAAGCGCATCACCTCGCTGTATAGTTCGATTGACGGACCTGCAAGCATTCCATCCTTCGATATGTCGGTACACAGAACGTTGTTGATGCCTTTCTTGATGTGAGTGTCAAGAAAGCTGAACAAATCCTGCTTGCTTGTCTCCAGCCATCCGTTTACGGCAATCATCTTGTCTTTTACGTCGGCTCCGAGGATTATCTTCTCTGCGCCGTATTTGTCGCACCATCCCCACATACGTTCAGGCTCTTTTACGGCGATGCTGCCGAGTGTAACGAGCGATGCTCCGTTGTCGAAGGCGATGTCAAGGTCTTCGTCGGTCTTTATTCCTCCGCCGAAATCAACGGTGAGCGATGTGTGTGTGGCAACTCTTTCGAGCACCTTATGGTTTACAACGTGCTTTGAGCGTGCTCCGTCAAGGTCAACCATGTGAAGGCGAGTTATTCCGTAGCCTTCGAACTCCTTGGCAACCTCCAGAGGGTCTTCGTTGTACACTTTCTTCTGGTTGTAGTCGCCTTGCGACAGACGGACGCATTTTCCGTCAATTATGTCTATGGCAGGTATAATCTGTATCATAGTCCTTTCTCTATGTCGTTGTTGTTAAGAAAGTTCTTCAAGATTCTCTCGCCCACGCTTCCGCTCTTTTCCGGGTGAAACTGGGTGGCGTAGAAGTTGTCTTTGTGCAGGGCCGCGCTGTATGGCTGAATGTAGTTTGACTCGGCTATCGTCCACTGGCATGTTGGAACATAGTAACTGTGCACGAAATAGACGAATTCGGGCTTGTCGAAGCCGCTGAACAGGGCGGTCTTTGTGTTTCTGATGTCGTTCCAGCCCATGCACGGAACTTTTTCATCGTGTCGGGTAGGGCAGAATCGTTTAACGTCAACATCGAAGATTCCGACGCAGTCAACATCGCCCTCTTCCGAATGCCGGCACATAAGTTGCTGCCCGACGCATATGCCCAGCACAGGCTGCTTCAAACCCTTTATTATCTCGTCGAGACGATGTTCCTTTAGGCTTGTCATCGTTGTTCTGGCGTGTCCTTGTCCGGGAAAAATCACCCTGTCTGCCTTGCTCAGTTCTTCTGCGCTGTTTGTCAGAACCGGGTCGATGCCCAATCGTTTCAGGGCATGTACTACCGAATAGATGTTTCCGGCGTTATAGTCGACAATTGCTACTTTCATTAACTGAATATAACTGTTCTGTTCTTGTATGTTAGTATTTTGTGTTCGATGTGAAGACGAACGGCGCGGCTGAGTACGATTTTCTCGAGGTCCTTGCCTTTGTTTACGAGGCTCTCAGGAGTGTCCTTGTGTGTGATTCGCACGATGTCCTGCTCGATAATCGGACCGGCGTCGAGGTCTTTTGTAACGTAGTGGCTTGTCGCGCCAATCTGCTTAACGCCTCGCTCGTATGCCTGATGATATGGTCGTGCGCCGATGAAGGCTGGCAGGAACGAGTGATGGATGTTGATGATTCGGTTTGGAAACTGCTCAATCATCTTGTCGCTGATAATCTGCATGTATCGGGCAAGAACGATGAAATCGACCTTCTCCTTTGCAAGAATCTCCAACTCTTCCTTCTCCAGTTCCTCGCGGTTGTTCTTGTTGAGCGGAATAACATAGTAAGGAATTCCGAATCTTTCGCCAACGCTCTTGAGGTCGGGATGATTGCTTATGATACATGGAATTTCAACGTCCCATTCGCCGGCGGTGTATCGTGCCAGCATGTCGTACAGACAATGTGATAGTTTAGATACAAAGATTGCCATTCGCGGCTTCTGGTCGCTGAAGTAGATATGATACTTCATGTTGTAGCGCTGTCCGTAAAGCGTGCCGAAATAGTCAGAAATCTTTTCGCGCGGAATGCTGAAACTGTCGAGTTCCCATTCAATACGCATAAAGAATACGTTCTCAACATGGTCTACGTACTGGTCGAGGTAGACAATATTACCTTTGTTAAAAGTGATGAAGTTTGTTACATCAGCCAAAATGCCCTGTTGGTCAGGACAGTACAACAGCAACTTTGCGGTATTGTTCATATCTAAAATCTTCGAAAAAATATATTTGGTTGGCAAAGTTAGTTATTTTTTTTGTTTTTTTATATGAAACGGTAATTATTTCTTATAACTTGCTGTTTTTTTAATCGAAAATGCTGAATATTTGTAATTATATAGGCTTGCTTGCTCACAGTTTAACACCGATTGCGTAAATTTTATGATAATATGCGCAATCGGTGCTGAACTTTATTTTTTTGTTGTCGAATCGTTGTGTACGATAATGCGTCGGCGGCCTGTACGTATTCTGAAGAAATTGCGCCAGTTGTTGAATTCTTTCGTAAAGATGATGCCCACGCCCTGAGTGGTGAGCGTCGCCTTAGTAAAGTAGCGGTCGTTGGTCTGGCTGTAGCCTTTCAGACTGATTTCGCCGTTTGGTGTAAGCAGCCACTGAAGGTCGAAGTCGCCCACAAAGTTTGTATTTGCAAGCGGATTGTCGCGGTAGCCGAAGTTTCCGTTAACTAGAAGTCGGTTGTTTAGCAGTCGTCCGCTCAGTATGCCTTCGACTTCCATGTCAGACCATCCGTTGTTTCCTGTGCTGAGGTTGGTTCCTACGCTCCAGTTATTGTTGTTCAGAACCGAACTGAGCATCTGGTTAAGCTGGCCGCTGATGGTTGATGACAGAAGCGAGTTTACCGCCGATGATGAGCGGTTTGTGTTGGCATCGGCATTTGCATAGTCGTATGTGTAGAATCTGCCCACGCCAAGTAGATAGATAATCTGCATGTTCATCTGCTCGTCGGTGCTGATAAGGCTGCGCACAAGTTGCCGTTCTTCCTCGCTGATGGTTGGCAGTTCGAGGTCGAACTTGATGTCTGGCTTCATCATCTTTCCCGTAAGATTCATCAGACAGTTTACCTTTACGGTGCTCTGTCGATTGTTTCCTGCGCTTGCCTCCAGTTCGCTTAGCGATGCAGAATTTACGGTGTAGACGCATTGGATGTTGAGGTCGGCATTGTAAGGATTTCCACCAAAGACAACTGTTCCGCCCTTGCGAATGTTGAAGTCCTTTCGGATAACCTCCTGCATACTCAGCTTGTAAACTCCGTGGTCGAGCGTGAGCGTTCCGAACATGTTGAATCCTCCCTTGTTGTAGTAGTTTGCTTTCAGCGAGCCCGAGCCGTTGCAGGTTATGTAGTCGCCCGAAACGGGGTCCATTATCAGCTTTATCGTTGCATTCTGGTTGATGTCGAGAAGCATGTTTATTCTCAAGTCCATCGGAATGTCGTCATCGTCGTTGTCAGGAACGACTTTCGTCTGTTTCTGCTCGCCCGATGGCATTGCCGGAATCCATGGAATCTCCTTTGGTGTCTTGTCGACGAACGTGATGAACTGATTGCTCGTGATGTCGTCGGCGCGTCCGGCATTGTAAACGAAGGTTGAGTTTGGTGCAGGCGACATGTTCACCTCTGTCGTGAGCGTGTTGTTTCCGCCGCTGATTGTTGCTGTTCCGTTTCCGAAGATTGTTCCGTAGAACGGCATCTCGCCAAATTTGCGCTCGTCGTAGGCCAGCAGTCCGTTAGCCTGAACCTTGAACATATAGTTCATGTTCTTCAGATTCTCGTGCTTCACATATCCGTTCACAAAACCCATGTGCCCGTAGCGGTCGTAAATCGTTATTCCGTTGAAATCCATGTAGTTGTGGCGCAGGTGAACGGTGTCATTTTTAATCTCGTACTCCGTATTCAGAATCTTGACTTTTGCTTTGACATTGGCGCAAACATCGCCTTCGAGATTCAGTTCCTTGAACGGACCGTGAAGATGTATCTCGCCCACACCGCGTCCTCTGATGTTGCTGAATACTCCGCCCACAAAGCGGTTCAGCATGGCGAGGTCGGTCTGGTCGGCATTTATCCAAAGGTCGAGCGCGTTCTTGGTAGGGTAGATGTAGCCGTTAACGTTGGTGCGGCTCACGCCGAGTTCCTGCATTCTTCCTTCGAGCATGATGCCTTTCTCCTCGTTGTTCCACTTGGCGTAGAGGCTCATGTCGCCCATTTCCGAAGTGTTGAAGATGAATCGCTTAACGAACAGTTGTGCATCGGCTTTCGGCTGTTTCTTCAGGTTGCTGGCATAGACCTTTCCTGTTGCCTTTCCTGAAAAATCTACGGCTGTGAAGTTTACGATGTCGAGGATATACTCGATGTTGATGTCCTTCAAATCGGCAACGAGCGAGTCTGACGGATTGTCCGAAACAATACCGTTGATGCCAAGATGCTGCTCGGCGTGCGATAGCATGAAGTTTTTTACGTCTATGCCTTTGCCCGAAATCACAATGTCCGATTTCTTGATATCCCAAATAGAGTCGGCAATTATGATTTCCGATGGATTTATCTGAACGTCGGTCAGAATCCTGTCATTTTCGTGTCCGAATGATGTAGTAACGTCGAGCAGACCGCTGTAACTAACCTCAAGGTTGTTACACCAGTCCAGCTTTGTATTGATTTTGTCGTTTCCAGCCTCGGCGTTCAGGCCGATGTTCACAATCGATGATTTGCCTATTTTTGCGATATTCAGTTTAAGGTCGATGGCATCTTCGCTGTTCTTGCATCTGATAATCGCCTTGCCAAATTTGTTGCTTCCGTACTCGAACGAAGGTAGAAAACCGCGCATGGAGAAGTATTCCTCCTTCTCGTCGAACTCGCCGTCGATAACGCCTTGCTTGTTCACTTTCAGCGGAATGCCGAGCAGTTTTTCGAGTGGCGAAGCGTTCTTAATCTTCATCGAGAAGACGAACGAATTCTGAATCTTCGGCTGTGCCTTGTACTTGAATATTGTCGGCAAATATTTGTGCATCAGATTGTTGATACTCTGCGGAAGCGACGCGTAGTTGATGTTTCCGTTTAGATGAGCGTCGAAGAAATCGCTCTTTACGTCGATAACATTCTCGCTGTTGTCGCTCTGTCCTGTGCTCACGCTGAAGTTTCTGAGGTCGTAGCTGTCGTTCTCGCTCTTCATGTGGAAGTCGGTGATGCTGGCAGAGCCTTGCATATTGCTGATTTTGCCCTTCGTGTGGGCATCCATCTCGAACGAGAATTCTGTATTCTTGTAATCTTTCGTCAGATTTAGGTCGTACGGGCGGATTTTGTCTACCTGTAGCGAAGCCTTTATTTCTGGGTTCGAAGAAATATTGTGCACGAATCCGTCGGCATAGAGCGTAACGTTCTTGTCGTCGATATTCAGCTTTCCGCTAATCTGCTGATTTTCAATTGTACTGTTTAGCGAAATATTCTCGTAGCGATAATTGTTGTAGTCGAAGAAATCGACGTTTCCCACAACGTCTGCCTTTACATTGTTGTCGGCTTGCAGAAGTCCGTTTACGTTTATTTCGAAGCCTGTCTTGTCAAATTTCTCGTTGCCCAGCAGTTTTCCAAGGGCGAGTTCATCGCTCGAAAGCGATGCCAGAAAATCCTTCTGGTTCTTCATCTCGGCTTCGGCAATCACGCTTCCTGCGCCCGAGTCGATTTTGCCGTCTATTCTGATGTCGTCCTTCTCGTATTGCAGCGTTCCGGCATATTTTACAAAGTCCAGACGACTGATGATTTCGGGCGCTTGCGCTTCTTTTCCTTTAATGTTATAGAATATGGTAGATGCGCCGCTGCTTGTCACGTTCAGATTGTCTACTTTTGCAAAGACCTGCATCGGCTCGCCGTCCGAAAGGTGACTGATTGTGGCGTTTGCGTTCAGCTGAATGTCCTTGCTCTTGTTTCTCAGATTGATTCCGTTGATGCTCACATAGTTTGCCGTTCCTTCGAATGTTCCGTCGAGATACATTCTCTCATCGGCATATTGGAGCGCAGGTACGAATGCCGCAAAATCCTTTGCGGTAACGTACATATCTTTTATTGCTCCGTCGAATTTTAGCGATTGTTTGTCGAGCTTTCCGTCTTTAAATTCGAAAGTCGAGTTGATATTGTCTATTTTCAGATTTGAGCCGTTCGTCTTCAGCATGAAATCCGAAATCTTCGCACCCTTGCTGTTGGCAAGAATGCGCGCTGTGAGTTTCTTCAACTCAAATCCGCTCTGTTCCTTGAACTCCATATCGCGAATGAAGACGTTGAGCGAATCCTTGTTCAGAGCCTTCAGCGAGATGTACGAACTGAAATCCTTCACGTTGATGTGATGTGTGCTGAATCTGCCCTCGGTAATAGGCTGATAAAGTTCGTTGTAACTGATGTTTCCACGTCTGATAATCAAAGAGTTGATACGCAGATTTAACTTGCTGTCCTCTTTCTTCTCTTTCGAAGAAAAGGCATCAATCACAAACTGGAAATTTGTAGGCGACGTGGCAGTCTGCTTGTACAGATTAGCGTTGAAATCGAACAACTGAGCCGTTGCAATCGAAACCTTTCCAATCTTGAACAAGTCCTCAATATGAATCTTTGCCGAAACCTTCTTCACCGAAAGCATCTTCTTGCCGTTCTGATCCCACGCCTCGAGGTCTGTTATTATAATACGGTTAAGCAATCCTATGTCGATGTGCCCGATTGTAACCTTCGAATCGAGTTTGCTTGACAGGGACGAGGCGATGATTTGCGACGACCACGTCTGAATCACCGGTATGTTTAGCAGCACAATTAGCACAATGTATATGCCCACAATAGCCGTGGCGATATATCTTATGGCTTGGCTGATGAATTTCAGAATTTTCTTCATTTTCGATATCGTGGTGCAAAGTTAATCATTAAAAGCGAAAGTGTAAAATTAAATGCGCCGATTTTTTAAGAGCGAGCTGTCCCGGTTATGGAAACTTGAGAGTTGAAAATTGAAAAAACTTTAGCAATTCACAGTTGATAATAGACATTAAAAACTTGAAAGTAGAGAGTTGAAAATTGAAAATAGTGATAAGGTAGATGCAAACATGGGGGTGCTAAAGGAGTGGTAAGGGAGTTGTAAGGGGATGACAAGGGAATAGCAAGCCGATGGCAAGCCGGATGGTACGGGCAAGGTTCGGGGAAGTAAGCCGATAGCAAGGGAGTAGCTACGGGGTAGGAACGGGGTAGCTACGGGGAAGGAACGTTCATGGTTCGGGATGCCTTCGGGATTCGTTCGGGACGAGCACCTTACCCGAGGGTGCTTTTTTATTGTAATGATCAAGACGTGAATCGGGGCATTTTCCCCGTAGTCATACCAATTTGTTGTTGCAGAACGAAGGGGGTACAGACCGCAGGCAATAAATGATGCAAAGTGTCAAAAAAACAACAGACAGTCGGGGCGCTGTGGCGGGTTGTGAATATGTCCTTAACAGACGAAAGGGTGACGGAAAACTCACACATCTGCAAAATAAAAATGTAAACTCCGTTTTGCAAATGTTTACAAATGCCGAGTGATATTAAGCGAAAACTCCATTTTGTACAAAATACAATAAGAAATCACAAACTAAAAAATATGCTTGTTTAACATATTTTGTGTAATTTTGTAGCGTTTTAATGAATAAATATTAAAAACCATTATCAAAATTATATATGGCAAATGTGATCAAATTATCTAAGGGCTTAGACTTGAACCTGAAAGGTAAGGCTTCACAACAGGTTATCAACGTAAAGGCAGCTGGCAAGTTCGCGCTTGTTCCAGACGACTTTCACGGTATGAAACCGAAAGTGGTAGTCAAGGAAGGTGACAAGGTTAAGGCCGGGGATGCCTTGTTTGTTGACAAGAATCATCCTTCAGTGAAGTTTGTCTCTCCAGTTAGCGGTACTGTATCGCTTGTGGAGCGTGGCGAACGTCGAAAGGTGCTGAGCGTGCAGGTAGAGGCCGACGCTGAGCAGGAGTACACAGACTTCGGCAAGAAGAATGTAGCCGAGATGGACGGCGAGGCTGTAAAGGCTTTGCTTCTTGAGTCTGGTTTATTCGCATTCTTCAAAAAACGTCCTTACGACATTGTTGCTAACCCAG
This sequence comes from Bacteroides sp. Ga6A2, assembly GCF_000702225.1. NCBI lineage: Bacteria > Pseudomonadati > Bacteroidota > Bacteroidia > Bacteroidales > Bacteroidaceae > Bacteroides > Bacteroides sp. Ga6A2. The sequence continues at coordinate 80,057 of NZ_JNKX01000012.1, forward strand.
ACGATGCTCCTAAGGGCATTTTTGTTTCTGCGTTCAGCTCTATGCCTTTGGCAGCCGACTTTACTTATGTTCTTCAGGGACAGGAGGCTGATTTCCAGACTGGTCTGACAGCCCTCTCTAAGATGGCAAAGACTTATCTCGGCATCAGCAAGGCTCAGCAGAGCGTTCAGGCTCTGAATTCAGCAAAAGATGTTGAAGTGAACGTGTTCGACGGTCCAAACCCTGCCGGAAACGTTGGTGTGCAGATTAACCATGTGTCACCTATAAATAAAGGTGAAGTTGTGTGGACTTTGGGTGCTGAGGAGGTTATCTTCATCGGTCGCCTGCTCAACACTGGCAAGGTTGACCTTACTCGTAAGGTTGCATTCTGCGGTTCTGAGACAAAGCAGACTGGCTATGTAAGCCTTAAGGTTGGCGAGCAGTTGTCAAACCTCATCGCTACAAACACAGCCGTTCACAACAGCACACGCATCATTAGCGGTAACGTGTTTACTGGTAAGAAGGTGGTTGCCGACGGATTCCTCGGTGCACGTTCAACAGAAGTAACAATCATTCCTGAAGGTGACGATGTAGCCGAACTTCTCGGCTGGATTATGCCACGCTTTAACGAGTTCTCAGCAAACCGCTCTTATTGCAGCTGGTTGTTCGGTAAGAAGGAATATACTCTCGATGCCCGCGTGAAGGGTGGCGAGCGTCACATGATTATGAGTGGCGAGTACGACAAGGTGTTCCCTATGGATATCTTCCCTGAGCAGCTTGTCAAGGCTATCATCGCTGGCGACATCGACCGTATGGAGGCTCTCGGTATCTACGAAGTTGCTCCAGAGGATTTTGCCGTATGCGAGTTCGTATGCTCATCTAAGCTTGAGGTGCAGCGTATTGTCCGTGAGGGACTGGATATGCTTCGTGCTGAGATGGAGTAAATTATAAATTCTAATAAGTTTAATAAATGAACGCGTTAAGAAATTATCTCGACAAGATAAAGCCTAACTTCGAGGAGGGAGGCAAACTCCACGCATTCCGTTCTGTGTTCGACGGCTTCGAAACATTCCTGTTCGTGCCTAACACTACAGCGAAGAGTGGAGTTCATGTTCATGATGCCATCGACAGCAAGCGTATCATGAGTTTTGTGGTAATCGCGCTTATTCCGGCTCTTTTGTTCGGTATGTATAACGTGGGTTATCAGAATGCATTGGCAGGAGGTGGTGACATGACCGACCATGTTGGCATGTTCCTTTTCGGATTCCTTGCCGTGCTGCCAAAGATCTTGGTTTCATACATCGTAGGTCTTGGCATTGAGTTCGTTGTGGCTCAATGGAAGAACGAGGAGATTCAGGAGGGCTACCTCGTATCTGGTATCATTATACCTCTTATTATACCTGTCACTACTCCGTTGTGGATTTTGGCGTTGGCTGTTGCCTTCTCTGTAATCTTTGCAAAGGAGATTTTCGGTGGTACTGGTATGAATATCTTCAATGTGGCACTTGTTGCTCGTGCATTCTTGTTCTTCTCATATCCGGGTTGCCTTACAGGCGATTCTGTATGGGTTGAGAACAGTTCAATCTTCGGTCTAGGCTACGACCTTGCCGATGGTGCAACATGTGCTACTCCTCTTGGCATTGCTGCTGCAAACGGTGCACAGTCGGCTTCGCTTACAATCGATTCTATCACAGGTCTTATTCCTGGATGTATCGGTGAGACAAGCGTTATCGCCATTGCGCTTGGCGGTCTGCTTCTGTTGTGGACTGGCGTTGCAAGTTGGAAGACTATGTTCTCTGTATTTGTAGGCGGTGCTCTTACAGCAATCCTGTTCAACAACTTCGGTGCTGCCGATAATGCAGTTGCTCAGTTGCCTTGGTATCAGCATATTACACTTGGCGGTTTCTGCTTCGGTGCTGTGTTTATGGCAACAGACCCTGTTACTTCAGCTCGTACAGAGACAGGTAAGTATTTCTACGGATTCTTCATCGGCGTTATTGCTATCGTTGTTCGTGTGCTCAATCCGGGTTATCCAGAGGGCATGATGCTTGCAATCCTGTTCATGAACGTATTCGCTGCACTTATCGACTACTATGTTGTTCAGAGCAACATCAATAAGCGTGCTAACAGAGCAAAACTAAAATAATAACAACTAAATGACTGAAAGATATGAATACAAGTAGTAATACATATACTGTTGTCTATGCTTCGGTAATGGTTGTTATCGTTGCTTTCCTTTTGGCTTTCACATCAACAGTACTGAAGCCAAAATCTGACAAAAACGAAGAGATTGACAAGAAGAAGCAGATTCTTGCTTCGCTTAACATCCGCGACATTCAGAACGAGAATATCGAGGCTAAATATGCCGAGGTTGTATTGTCTGATATGATTATCGACACACTCGGCAACGTAAAGGCTGAGAAGGGCGGTTTCGATGTTAAGAAAAAGGATATCAACCCAGAGAACCTTCCTGTTTATATGTGTAAGGTTGACGGTGTTGACAAGATTGTTGTTCCTGTGGTTGGTAAAGGACTCTGGGGCGGTATCTGGGGCTATGTTGCCGTAGATACAGACAAGATGGGTACTGTTTACGGCGCATACTTCTCTCACGAGAGCGAGACTGCCGGACTTGGTGCCATCATCGCTGAGTACGAGGGCTTCCAGAAGCAGTTTGCCGGCAAGACCATCTACAACGAGAGCGGCGATGCCATTGCTCTTAGCGTGCTTAAGGCAGGCAAGAAGGTCGATGGCGTTGGTGTTAACAACAGATGCGATGCCATTACAGGTGCTACTCTTACTTCAAATGGTGTGAACGACATGCTTCACGACAGTTTGAAGAAGTACATGAAGTTCTTGAAGAATAACGCTAAATAATCGGAGGAAAGAATATGGGTAAATTATTTTCTAAGGAGAATCAGGAAGTATTCTCAAATCCGCTAAACCTGAATAATCCTGTCGTAGTGCAGGTGTTGGGTATCTGTTCGGCTCTTGCCGTAACATCACAGTTGAAGCCAGCCATCGTAATGGGCTTGTCTGTAACTGTCATCACAGCCTTCTCAAACTTGATTATCTCGCTTCTTCGCAAGACTATTCCTAACCGTATCCGAATCATCGTTCAGTTGGTAGTAGTTGCAGCGTTGGTAACAATCGTGAGTATGATTCTGAAGGCTTATGTGTATGACGTTAGTGTTATGTTGTCAGTTTATGTAGGTCTTATCATTACAAACTGTATCCTGATGGGACGTCTTGAGGCTTTTGCTATGCAGAATGGTCCTTGGGAAAGTTTCCTTGATGGAATCGGTAATGGTATCGGCTATGCAATCATCCTTGTCGTAGTTGGTTTCGTTCGCGAACTTCTTGGCGCAGGCTCAATCCTCGGATTCAAGGTTCTGCCACAGGCTGTTTACGATGCTGGCTACATGAACAACGGTATGATGACGATGCCAGCCATGGCTCTTATTCTGCTTGGCTGCGTTATCTGGGCACACCGTGCATATAATGACGAGAAAAAATAATACATACTTTAAAAAGACAGAAACATTATGGAACATTTCTTTAGTTTGTTCGTCCGCTCAATCTTTGTGGACAATATGATTTTCTCTTTCTTCTTGGGTATGTGTTCATACTTGGCAGTATCTAAGACTGTAAAGACAGCAATGGGACTTGGTATTGCGGTAACATTCGTGTTGCTCATCACCGTTCCTGTTGACTATTTGTTGCAAACTCAGGTTCTTGATGAGAACGGTGCATTCAATCAGGCTGTTCTTGGCGGTCAGGACCTTACATTCCTTGCATTTATTTTGTTCATCGCTGTAATTGCAGGTATCGTGCAGCTTGTTGAGATGGTTGTTGAGCGTTTCTCTCCATCACTCTACGCTTCGCTCGGCATCTTCCTTCCGCTGATTGCCGTAAACTGTGCAATCATGGGTGCAAGCCTTTTCATGCAGCAGAGAATACTTATGGACCCAGCAACAGAGACTAAGGCTATCGGCTGCATTGGTGATACTTTTGCCTATGCTTTGGGTTCTGGTATTGGCTGGCTGCTTGCTATCGTGGGCTTGGCTGCAATTCGCGAGAAAATGGCATATACAAACGTTCCAAAGCCACTTCAGGGACTGGGTATCACCTTTATCACTGTAGGTTTGATGGCTATGGCGTTCATGTGCTTGTCAGGTTTGGATCTATAATAATTAAAGGAATATAAACGATGGGTAATTTTATATTTGCAAGCATTGGAGTATTCCTTGTGATTATTCTTCTGCTGGTTGTAATTCTGCTTGTTGCAAAGACTTATCTTTCTCCAAGCGGTAATGTGAACATAACAATAAACGGTAAGGACAAGTTTGAGGTTGGTCAGGGCGCAAGCCTTCTGAGCACTCTTGCCGAGAAGGGCGTTTATCTTCCATCAGCATGTGGTGGTAAGGGTTCTTGCGGTCAGTGTAAGTGTCAGGTTGTTTCTGGTGGCGGCGAGATTCTCGATTCAGAGAAGGGACATTTCTCTCGTAAGCAGATTAAGGAGGGATATCGTCTTGGCTGCCAGTGCAAGGTTAAGGGCGACCTCGAAATCAAGGTTCCAGACTCAGTAATGGGTGTTAAGGAATGGGAGTGCGAGGTTATCAGTAACCGCAACGTTGCTACATTCATCAAGGAGTACAAGGTTAAGCTTCCTGCTGGTGAGCACATGGACTTCGAGCCAGGTTCTTATGCACAGATTAAGATTCCTGCATTCGAAATCGACTATAAGGATTTCGATCGCGATCTTATCGGCGACTTGTACGTTCCTGCATGGGAGAAGTTTGGTTTGTTCAAGCTTCACTGTTCAAACCCTACTCCAACAATCCGTGCTTACTCTATGGCTAACTATCCAGACGAGGGTGATATCATCACACTTACTGTGCGTATCGCTACACCTCCGTTCAAGCCAAAAGACCAGTGTCCAAACGGTCCTGAGTTCATGGATGTAAATCCAGGTATCGCTTCATCATACATCTTCTCTCTGAAACCGGGCGACAAGGTGATTATGAGTGGTCCTTACGGAGAGTTCCGTCCTCAGTACGGTACAGGCCGTGAGATGATTTGGGTTGGTGGTGGTGCCGGTATGGCTCCTCTCCGTGCTCAGATTATGCACATGCTCAAGACTCTGAAGACTACAGACCGCGAGATGCACTACTTCTACGGTGCGCGTGCAATCGACGAGGTATTCTTCCTCGACGACTTCCTTGAACTTGAGAAGGAATTCCCTAACTTCCACATGCACTTGGCTCTCGACCGTCCTGATCCAAAGGCAGACAGCCTTGGCATCAAGTACACTCCGGGATTCATTGCTCCAGTTATGGGCGATACTTACCTCAAGCAGCATGAAGCTCCAGAGGATGTTGAGTACTACCTCTGCGGACCTCCAATGATGGCTAAGACTGTGCTCGATCTTCTTCACAGCCTTGGCGTAGAGGACAACATGATTCGCTTCGATAACTTCGGCGGATAAAATCCGAAACGTAACGATAATAAAGAACCATCCTTCATCTTTTCAGAGGGGTGGTTCTTTTTTTTGTGTATGTCCATATTTTGTCCGAACTCTGATTGCATATCGCAGAAATTGTTTAATTTTGCGACCAATGGAAAAAAAAGACGGCTGTTCGGACAGCACAAAAGTATGGTATGTGCTTAAATCACCGTATCTGAGCATATCCATACGAAAGGAGTTGGACGAAAAAGGTTTTGAATATTTTCTTCCGACAACCTTCACTATGGTTGGCAGGGAAGGGCATAAGGTGCGTGTTGAGCGTTCGCTTGTGCTCAACATGGTATTTGTTGCCACCGACAATTACGACGACCTCAGAAACTGGGTTATGGCAAACACAGCCTACCGACTGATGATTATGCATCAGCGTCGGTCGGCTCTCGATTCTTTGTCGAATCCAATTCCGGTTCGTATTCGCGATGCCGAGATGCAGATGTTCCGCAAAGCGATAAGTTTCTATCGCGATGGTGAGATTCCATACGTCAAGCCCGAAGAAGTTAACCTTGAGGCAGGTGACGAGGTCAGAATCATCGGCGGAGCGTTTGATGGGGTAGAGGGAATCCTTCTTTCTCAGCAGGGAAAGGAAGGAGGCAAGGTCATCGTCTCGCTTAGCAAGATTCTCGCCGTCCAGACTCTGAATATTCAGCCCGAATATCTTCAGATTATACGTTTCGGCAACAACAGACATCTTTACAAGGTTGTCGAACTCTACACTCCGCGCCTCAGAAATGCCGTTAAGGAAAAATCGGAAGGCACGCTGAAGAACGATTCCTTCGCGCGAGTGTTCGTAAAACGATATTCGATGCTTGAGTGCGGCACTCCAAATTCGCAGATTAAGATTGATGCGCTGATGTATGCCAGTTACAAACTCATAGGTGAGGATGAAAAGGCAGCAGAAGTGCTCGGAAAGATAAACTCAATCAAACAAAACATAAAATCAAAAAGTACGTTCGACTTTCTAAATGAATGGTTATGAAGAATGTGGCGGTAATTTTCGCAGGTGGCTCGGGTAAGAGAATGAATACCGTGAGCCGGCCAAAACAATTCCTTGAACTGAACGGCAAGCCTGTCATCATATATACTCTCGAATTGTTCGACAATCATCCCGAAATAGATGCGATATGTGTGTCGTGCATCGAGTCGTGGATTCCTTTCCTCGAGAAGATGCTTCGCAAATTCGAGATAAACAAGGTCGTGGAGATTGTTCCGGGCGGCGAAAGCGGTCAGGACTCAATCTACAACGGATTGTGTGCAGCCGAGAGATGGGCGCAGAAGAATGGCTCGCCCGAAGAGACAGCCGTGCTGATTCACGACGGGGTACGACCTCTCATCACCGAGCAGACAATAACCGACAATATAAACATGGTTCGCGAGCGCGGAAACTGCATAACCTGCGTTCCTGCAACCGAAACGTTCGTGGTTACAAAATCCGACGGCGGTATGGAAATTCCCGAGCGTGCAAACTCGCTGGTGGCGCGCGCTCCGCAGAGTTTTATGCTTACGGATATCCTTGCTGCTCATCGCGAAGCAATACAGGAAAACAGACATGATTATATCGATTCTTGCACCTTGATGAGTCATGCCGGCTACAAGATGAATACAATCATCGGTCCGATGGAGAACATAAAAATCACAACGCCAACCGATTTCTTCATCTTCAGAGCGATGGTTCAGGTTCATGAGAATCAGCAGATTTTTGGTTTTTAAAGCGATGAATTCTATGGGAAAATCAAGCGTTTTGCTTCGTGATATTGAAGATTTCTGCAAGACATTCGCTTTGCAGAAGGAATTGCACGGCTCGTCATTCCTGATAACCGGTGCAACAGGATTGATAGGCTCAATCCTCGTCAGATGTCTGTTGGCTCTCGACGAAGGTGTGAAAATTATCGCACCTGTAAGAAATGTTGAAAAAGCAAAATCTCTGTTCGGAGACGACATCCGTTTGCAAATCGTAGAATGTGAACTTTCATCGTTCTGTTATTCATCTTTAGGCAAGGTCGATTATGTGGTTCATTGTGCCGCGCCTACATCAAGCAGATTCTTTGTCGAAAAGCCTGTAGATACATTCAATATTATAATAAACGGAACGCAGCGACTTCTCGAATATGCAAAAACGGAGGGTGTCAAGGGCTTTGTCTTCCTTTCGTCGCTCGAAGTCTACGGAACGATTACAGACGATAGTGTTAGCGTAACAGAAGATATTCAAGGCTATCTCGACCCGATGAGTGTGCGCAGTTCTTATCCAATGGCTAAGCGTGCAGCCGAGAATCTGTGTGCTTTGTATGCTTCGCAGTATGGCGTCCCGGCGAAGATTGTCAGACTAACACAGACCACTGGAGCAGGCATTTCAAAGGATGATAACAGGGTAATTGCGCAGTTTGCCCGTTGCGCTGCCAATGGCGAGGATATTGTTCTTCACACCACAGGCGAGGCGGCACGTCCATATTGTTACACAATCGACAGCGTTTCAGCCATTCTTTACGTCTTGTTAAAAGGTAAAGCCGGCGAGGCATATAATGTAGCAAACGAGGAGACTTATATCTCCGCCCGCGGCATGGCTGAATATCTGCGCGACAATTTCAACCATGATATAAATGTCAGAATCGAACTTTCCGACAATATGGGCTATGCTCCTGTAACAAAACTTCGTTTGTCGGTAGGCAAGCTGAAGGCATTGGGTTGGAAACCATCTTACGGTTTGGATAGAATTTTTAGAAATTTGATAGATTATATTGCGGAGTAGCCCTTTTCTTGAAATTGTTTTCTGCCGTAAATTTGTATAAATTAATATAATTAATTACATTTGCATCGCTTAAATTTGACAGAAACTCTACATTTTGCTAGTTTTGTCAAGTAAATATTTGTTGTTCCGCATGTTTTGTCATGTTGGCAAATTTTAATATACAAATGAGAAACTTTGAAAGTCTTGAAGTGGCAGTTGCTGGTACAGGTTATGTTGGCTTGAGTATAGCTACATTGCTGTCGCAGCATCACAAGGTTACAGCTGTAGACGTAATTCCTGAGAAAGTAGAGAAGATAAACAGTAGAATTTCTCCTATTCAGGACGAATATATTGAAAAATACTTTGCAGAGAAAGAACTTAATTTGGTTGCTACGCTCGATGGCAGACAGGCATACAAGGATGCTGATTTCGTTGTCATCGCAGCTCCTACAAACTACGATTCTGCAAAGAATTACTTCGACACATCGCATGTCGAGGAGGTTATCGATTTGGTGCTCGAGGTCAATCCTGATGCGGTTATGGTCATTAAAAGTACCATTCCAGTGGGATACACCCGAAATCTGTATATAAAATATGCAAGCATGTTCGAGTCTGACCCGTCTCTGAAGGGAAAGAAATTTAACCTCTTGTTCTCTCCCGAGTTCCTTCGCGAGAGCAAGGCTTTGTACGATAATCTCTACCCAAGCAGAATAATCGTTGGCTATCCGAAACTGCTAAACAAAGCATCAAACGATGACAGAATTTCAGCAGAAAACGAGGCTATCAGCAAGATTGCAGACATTCCATTCCTTGAAGGTGCAGCCAAGCAGTTCGCCGCATTGTTGCAGGAAGGTGCTCTGAAGCCCGATATTGACACGCTGTTTATGGGAATGAAGGAGGCAGAAGCCGTTAAGTTGTTTGCAAACACATATCTTGCGTTGCGCGTAAGCTATTTCAACGAGCTTGACACTTATGCCGAGATAAAAGGCCTCGACAGTCAGGCTATAATTCAGGGTGTCGGCCTCGATCCGCGTATTGGTTCGCACTACAATAATCCAAGCTTCGGATATGGCGGCTATTGTCTTCCAAAAGATACTAAGCAACTTCTGGCAAATTATGCCGATGTTCCGCAGAATATGATGACTGCCATTGTCGAGAGTAACCGTACAAGAAAGGATTTCATTGCCGATGCCGTATTGCAGAAGGCTGGCTGGTACGCTTATTCAACAAACAACCAGTATTCTGCCAACCCGTCGTATAACGAATCTTGCGTAGTTGGAGTGTTCCGCCTGACAATGAAGAGCAATTCCGACAATTTCCGCCAGTCTGCCATTCAGGGCGTGATGAAGCGAATAAAGGCTAAGGGAGCCGACATCATAATCTACGAGCCAACGCTCGAGGACGGCTCAACGTTCTTCGGAAGCAAGGTGGTGAACAACCTGGAGAAATTCAAGCAGAGTTCGCAGGCTATAATCGCCAACCGCTACGATTCGTGTCTTGATGACGTAAAGGACAAGGTTTATACAAGAGACATTTTCCGACGCGACTGATGCACTTTTGGTGCGTTGCTATTGTCTTTTGCCGTTACGACAGATTTCATTCTCGCCGCCCTTGTTTTGAGCAACATTGTCATCTTGTTTTTATAATACTAATTGATTGTGTGCGGCTGAGAAGTTGCCCGTTTCATTTATGATAGACCTTAGAAAATTACATATTTTGACAAAACGCAGTGATTTGGCCGAACTGCCGGAAGGGAAATTACTGATAAACACCGTCAATGCCAATTCTTACAACATAGCTCTTGAGGATGAAGTCTTTGCAGAGTCGCTGAAGAATTGCGATGTAGTGTTGCCCGACGGAGTAAGCATTATTTTTGCGTTTAAGGTAAACAGATGGATGCCGCGTCCTTGCGAACGCGTCACTGGCTATGATTTGTTCGAATACGAGATGGCCCGACTTAATGAGCGCGGAGGCAAGTGCTTTTTTCTGGGAAGCAGCGAAGATGTTCTCGCAAGGATAAGGCAGAGAGCGGCAATTCTTCATCCCAATATTGAGATTGAAACATATTCGCCGCCTTTTAAGCCGGAGTTTTCCGACGAGGACAGCAGGGCTATGGTCGATGCCATTAACAGAGCCAAGCCCGATTTGCTGTGGATTGGCATGACTGCGCCGAAGCAGGAAAAGTGGGCGTATGCCCATTGGAACGAGCTTGATATAAATTGCCATTGCGGAACTATCGGTGCCGTGTTCGATTTCTATGCCGGCACATTCAAGAGGGCCCCGTTGTGGTGTCAGAAGTATAACATAGAGTGGCTTTATCGCCTTGTCCATGAGCCGAGACGCATGTGGAGAAGATATGTTTTAGGCAATTTGCTATATATTAAGAACGTCATAATATGCAGATAGAAATAAGTCTCCTTATCCCTGAATACAAATCGCGATAAGGAGATTTATTTCGTTTATTTCAAGCCGAACAGCTTAAGTTTCTGCTTCACCTTCATGGCTATTATGTATAGTGCCGGCTTTATTGTGCCTTTAAGCGTTTCAGCCTTGATGCCAAACGCTTGATATAGTCTGTTGCTGTCAATTATTCGTGTGTGCAGGCTTGTGCGCACATCGTTTATTACATTGGTCGAGTGTATTACTTCAAGCCACATGTCGCGCTTCGTAATCTTGATTTCTTTCACTCCACTCTGCTTTTTCAGATAGTAGTGGCTGCCGTAGCCGAAAACTGTCTTTACACTGTTTGTCGGTTCTATTAGCGATATAAAGTGATTGCGCTTGTAGCATGCCGTGCTTGCAGTCTTGTACTCCGTAAAATATTGGCAGCCGTATATAAAGTTTATGAATGTAGGCTTTGCCGTATCTCCTTTTTTTTGCAAGTCTGCCGCAATGTCTCCAATACTCTTCATGTAGTTAGCCGACAGAGCATCGTCGTTGTCGAGATATGTTGTCGATACCATGCCCTCGGGCATTCCGTCCAAGTCCGACTCAACGACTTCTCTGAATATCTGGCTGAAATTGGTCGATTGTTCGGGCGCAACGCCTATCGCTCTGAATTGCTGACATCTTGAACGTATTTCCTCAATACGGCACTTGTATTTAGTGGGGGTGTCGCTGCTGAATAGCACAATCCACCTGAAATCCTTGTCAGTCTGATTCAATACCGATGGGAGAGTGAATTGCTCAAACAGCCGGAATCGTTGTTCAAGCCATTCGTCTGTTTGAGTGTCGCGGCTGTTTTTGTCGGTCTGCCACAGCTTCAGGTTAAAGCGCGTGAGTATATATTTGTAAATCTTCATTCTGCAAATATATGTAAAAAAACATAACCAGCAATGCCATTTTTCATTTTGGTTTTTGCGCTTCTGTCTTTGCCTTGCCAGCGTAGTTTTTGAATATTGCCGAGGCTTGGTTATTAACAGAAGTGCGCATGCCGTTGTTAATAATTATGGCAAGTTATTAACAATATCCGCTAATATCATACAGAGTGTTTCAACGCGGTTGTTTATGCCCATTCTTGCGCCGTTTTGCTTACCGTAGATGTCATTAAACCAATGTAAAACAAGCGTTTTGGACTCTAAAATATGTTGTACGTCAAGTTTTTGAGCATGTAAAATTAAAAAGAAAAGAAATCTTACGGCTTTTAACATTTTTTTAATATCTTTGCCCACGGAATAGAATTTTATTATTGAAATTAAAAATGTAGAGCTATGGACTACGTTAATATGATAAAAAAGAGAACTTTATTGGGGAAGCCGAAGGCATTGACTGCTTTCTGCTCCATTTTTATGCTGTTGTGTCTGGCGACGGAGGCAACGGCACAGAGTACGTTTAGGACACCAACAAGTGTACCCATTGTTAGCAAAGAAAATGGTAAGTATAACAATACTGCCATTACGTCGATTACTTTTGTTCCTACAAAAGTGGGTAATGATGCAAGTAAACAAACACAAACAATTTCGGTGAGTAATCCGCAGAAGGTCACTTTTGTTGATGAAACATCGAAGCATTTTTATATAAATGCTGGTGAGAAGTTTGGCACAAACTTTACTTTGGAAAGTGGAAGCACACCCGGTTATAAACATGGTTATGTTTATATCAATACCAATGGTGATGATGAGTTTACTGTGAAGGTTGATAATCCATATATCTCTACTGTAAGAGATGCTGGTATTAGGCAGATGTTTAGAGAATTTTATCAGAATATGCAAGGGGCTACTAATGAGTTGTATGCCTTTACTTGTATGGCTGGTTATAATTCTCTTTCTACTGATAATGGTGGAAATTATAAAAGCTGGACGGAAGGTGAAGATCTTGGTACGTGGGGATACTGGGATGGCACTAAGATGGTTTTCAATGATAATGTGATAACATATAAAAATGGTGCAAGTGAAAATTCTACTGCGAATTTCGGAAAAAATGATGTGTCATATACTGGAAAATCCAATTCAAAGTGTAAAGAAAATTGGAGTGATAAATTTAAAAATGTAATTAAAAATAATATTGCGGCTCCATCTGTTGCTGGTATATATAGAATGAGGTATAAGTTGGATTGCAATAATCTCGATCCAAATCCAGATGATGCTTCATTAATTTACTCTAGAAGAGGACAAAATATAGCCAATTCTATTTATCAACAAGAATGGAACGTTAATGGTGCTACCTATTCTTCAAAGTTCGATACATATAAGGCAGCTGGCGGTAATGCCGTCGACATAATGCTTTATGTATTGCGCGAGTACACTCTTAATATTGTACTTCCAAAGAATTCAGCTGGTTTTACACCAAACATTACAATTGCCAATTCTTTGGAGGCTTCATATTCTAAGAACGGTAGTAAGGTTTATGTTCCAACCGAGAACTTAAAGTACGACGAAATTACAACAAACAATGTTGGCGGTCGCCGTCCTAACATTATTATAGATAACGAAAATCACGCTATCACAATATCTTACGACTTCAGCTCTATACCAGTAAATGCAAATGCTGCATCTCCATTCTGGACAGACCATACAGAGCAGCCTGCTCTTGTAGACGGCTACTACCAGATTGAGAAACCTGAGCATCTTGCATGGTTTGCAAGTCATGTAGGCCATTATAGCGATTTGATAAATGGCAAACCTGTAATTAACAGTAATAACAAGACTCAGATAAACACATATCATCCAAATGCAAATGCAATATTGCTTGCAGACCTTGATATGAGTGATTACTATTTTGAGCCTATGGGTTATTTCTCTTTCTATAGTGTAAAGGCTGAGACTTGTAATCAGCTATGCTATAGAGGTCACTTTAACGGTAACAATCATAAAATCAAGGGCTTGTTTATTTCTCGTTTGAGAGAGTGGGATAAAAGCACTAATTATACAACTTTCACAAACCGTATTCCAAGTTATGGTAACGGATTGTTCGCATGCTTGGGTGGTGGTGCTGTTGTAGAGAATCTGTTTGTCGAGTCTGGATATATTGCCAACGGTACAGATTATTCAGGTGCTATTGCTTCGTCTGTGTTTGGTACTGGAGAGGTTATAATTAGAAATGTAGGTTCTGCTGCCGATGTTGTAGTGTCAGGATGGCAGGCTCCAAAGATGTGTTCTGGTGGTTTCATCGGTCAGACTGGTGCAAATGTTAGTGACGACTACACCAATCTGCATATCACTTTCGAGAACTGTTTCAACATGGGTAGCGTAAATGGTGGTGCCCAGTCAAGTGGTAGTACGGCATTCTTGGGTAAGGTAACAGGTGGTTCTGTTGTTGATTTCAAGAATTGTTACTCTCAGTTGGCTGTAGTTACTCCAAACCCTGCGCCAAAATTTTTCGTAGACGCATCTGCAAATGTAACATTCAGCAACTGTTATATTAACGGCAATATCGAGTCGCTCCCAGAGGGAATGACAGTTGTAAATAATGAATTCTATTCAAACGGCAAGCTTGCTTATCTGTTGAATACTAACGGTTTGTGTAATATAGAGGCTGCTGATGATAACATCAACTATTATCAGAAGCTTTCAGGCGAGGGTGTTAACCCTTATCCAATGTGTATCACTTCGGATCCTGTCAACAAAACCGATCAGGTTTTCAGATTTGGTGTGATTATGGAGAACGGTACTGATTTGGATAACGAATTCGCCGTTAATACTACAGAATATTACAATAAAACAGCGGGAAGCTACTCTTTGAGTGATTTCAAGAATAATTCTGCTGAATATAAGAATCAGTCTCTTCGTTATAGTGTCAATACAGAGACTGGTGACGGCTTGTATGGATACGGTCCGTTGAAGTTCTCACGCGATGGCGTTATTACAGATGCTAATACGCTTGATAAGAACGATGATGTAAGTTTGACTTATTCAGAGTTCAAGACATTGAAGCGTTCATCTACTAATACATATCATATTAGTAACCAACTCGAAATGCGTTGGTTGAGTTGGTATGTCAATAATGCGGAGTCATATACTGCATCTAAGGATGTCGGTGTAAGTATTCCAAACAAGGTTACTGCCGAATTGACAGCCAACATCGATATGGGCAAGAATGAGGAACTTGGTATTGTTGATGATACAGAAGAGTTGTTTATTCCAATAGGTAACTCAACTTCTCGTCCGTTTGCAGGTTCGTTTGATGGTAGAAAGCATTATCTTACAAATCTTAAGATTGACGATAACAAGACCGACAACATGTCTGGTGTGTTCGGTGTGGTAAGTCCAAGTGATGCTTACAACACAATCGTCAGAATTACCAACTTCGGTATTGAGAGCGGTTCTGTTCAGGGTAAGGGTTATGCTGTAGGTGGTATCGTCGGCGGTATCGTCGAGGGCGCCCATGCAGGTACTCTCCTTATGGATCACTGTTACAACAAGGCAGAGGTTAAGGCATCTGTTGCAAACTCAAATGCCGGTGGTCTTCTTGGTATGAACGGTTGGAACAGTGTTGCAACTGTAACTATAGCAAACAGTTATAATCACGGTAACATCACATCGCTTCTTGCTGATGCTCACGGTTCTGTAGGTTATAGCTCTCCTTCTGCAACTGAGTCTACAATCAGCAACTTCTATAATGTAGGTAGCATTGTGCATGGTGCGTCAAACAGTTCTTCGAATAGAAACTATCCTGTTTTGACAAACTGCTATACACTTGATGGAGTTGAAGACTATCCTTTCGGTAAGGAAGTACATTCTTCTTTCAAGCCTGTCGAAGAATTTAGAAACGGTAGTGTTGCTTACTATCTGAACGACGACCAGCAGGATATTGTATTCGGACAGAAGCTTGCAGGTAATACAAATATTGATGAATATCCTGTGTTGTTGAGTCTTGCTGCCGAGACAATGTATAACGAGGAGCACGAAAAGCGTGTATTCCCATTGCAGTATTATTATCCGGAAAATGGTGTATATGCATACGAGAATGTTAAGGTAACAACAAGAGATACATACATCCCTAACGGTACTTATTCATTCTTCAACTACTTTGACAAGGAGCGTGTTACTGAAAACAAACTTGTAACAGATTTGGCAAAGCCTGCCGATTTGTATAAGTATCCGTCTAACAACTTCTTTGATGTAGATAAGATTTTCTATGCTGCCGACAATGCAATGTTGGAGCTTGAAAAGAAAGAAACTGAGGCTTCTGATGTTCTTCCGGGCGGAGTATATTATGAGGCTACTCCAACATACGTTGTGATGGAAAGAAAGGAAGGTGATATCCTTGAAGATTTCCGTGACGTAGTTAAGGAGGCAACTGGTGTAACTCCAAACAAGGCTACATCAAACTATTATGAGATTTCTGATGAACTCCAGTTACGCTGGTTCAGCTACTATGTGAACTATGTGTATAATTATGCAAACGGACTTCTTACTGCCGACATCAATTTGGATTCTGAACACTCGTTCAACCCAATAGGCGATGGTTACACAAGATGCTGGCTGAAGACTGTTGCTGAGGAGGATAGAACTGAAAGCAATACGACAACTGCCAAGTTCCGCGGTGCATTCAACGGTAATGGCTTCAAGATTTCTGGTTTGAATATTGACTTTGACGAGGAGCATGAGGTTGCTGATCAGAAGAAGGCTGGCATTGGCTTGTTTGGTCAGGTTGCAACAGGTGCAGACCCTGAAGAGTTGTCTGTATTATATAAGGTGAACATTGCTGGCGGTTCGGTTAAGGCATACACCAACAAGGGTGTTGCTGGATTGCTTGGTTACATCAATGGTGATACCAACAATGAGACTCGTTCGTACATCGTTAACTGCTGTAACAAGGCAAATGTTCAGAACTTGAATGCAGAAGGTTGCGTGGCTGGTCTTGTTGGACAGATAAATTATGCAACCAACTGTAATATAATAAATTGTTATAACCAGGGTACATTTACAGGCTCTGAGCAGAAGGGTGGTATAACACCTTATCTGGAGTCATGTAATGTAACCAAGGAAACTAATGGAACAACAAATTACAACAACCGCCAGTATGTACAGAAGATGTACAACTGCTATACACTGAATGGCGATGTTGTATATTATGGTAATGCTTTCCAGACAGTAAAGACTGACCCTGAGGCTGACTCTAAGGGCGTTAAGGTTTACGTTCATAGCGTAGAGTTGGCAGAACTTGAGAATACATATAAGTATGCTGAAACTGTTTCTGACGGAGAAGGCAGAGACGCGGTTGAAGCTGGAACGACTTATTATGTAGCATCAAAGCAGGTGTTCAATAATGGTACTGTTGCCATCTGGTTGAATGGTGGTACAACAGACATCTATACTAACGGTGAGTTTGATGCAAGCAAGGCTGCGCTTCGCGATGTATATGGTCAGGCTTTGGAGTATGACCCTATCGATGCATATCCTGAATTCAAGGATAATCAGAATGGTTTGTATGCAATTATATTCACATCTCCTTCTGATGATGCATACGAGGCATGGAGCTTTGTGCCTGCAAAGGATTATATAAAGGAATATAACAAGAAGCATGAAGGACGCTATCCTAATAGTATTCTGACATGTAACAACAACCTCGATGCAAACCTGAGCGTTAATGAAGAGACTGGTTTGCTTGAGATTAAGGCTGAAGGAAAGACTATTAAATATCCGAACATTGCATTCGTTGAGCCTAAGTTCAAGAATGACAATGGCGTGGAGGAAGTGAGAATCTTCCATGGTGGCTTGCCTGTAATCGACCGCAAGACAAACTTTGCATTCGTTCATCCAAGCTATACTGTATTCTCTACACAGAGTGGCGACTGCGAGCTTTCCGACTCACTCGACTTGCATGTGTATGCAAAGCTTGTAAATGATGGTGCTTTCGGTGGTAATTTGAGTGCTCATCTTGCTAACGACATCGTACTCGACAATACTATTACAGATGATGTATTGAAGGGCATCTCGGGAGCTGATGAAAAATCGCATTTGTTCCAGCCGATAGGAAACAATACACATCCGTTTACCAATACATTCGACGGTAGAGGCTTTAAGATTACAGGTCTGACTGATGTCAAGAAATCTGTAGCAAGCTGCGGTCTGTTTGGTGAGACAGGTGTAGGTGCAGCAATCATGAATGTTGGTATCGAAGGTGAATATACCGCTCCTTCAAATGCTAAGTATGCAGCTGGTTTGGTAGGTATTGCCAACGGTACAACAGTTTCTAAGTGCTACTCTAAGGTAAATGTAAACAACACTAAGGGTGCTGCTGCCGGTATTATTGCCAAGGCCGACGGTGCTCGAGTTGAATACTGCTATAACCATGGTAATGCAACAGCATCAACTAACAATGGTGCCATCATTGCCGAGGGTGGCGATAATGAAAATAATGTATATGCTTCATACGACATCTCTGATGCTCCAATGTATAAGACTGGTGTTGCGTCATTCACAAGATGTTATGCTTTGAACGAGAACGGTACAGGTGTTACAAGTGCTACACAGCAGCAGTTCAACAAGGGTGAGGTAACATTTAACCTGAATGCTGGCATACATTCTGATTATGCTGCAATGACAGAACCTATTTATGGTCAGAATGTAACAATAGAGGAGTTTGACGACTATCCGGTATTCTTTACAGGTAGTATGGCTGATAACGATTATGCAAACTGTGTGTACAAGACTGAATATTCAGCACCTTCTGGTGCGGTTGTTGTGCCAAACTGGCCGGTAAAGGCATCTGACAACTCATATTTTACAAATACGGTTGTTGGTGAGGATGGTGTGGCAACCTTCGATTTGACTGCTCTTATCAACAATGAGGGTAATGTGCCTGTTGTGCCATACTTCAAGGATAAGAACATCTATTCTGGTCAGATTTTGAACCCAACTTCATCTGCCAATTTGAAGGAATATTACAATGAGATAAATGCAGCGCCAAGTCTTACAAAGACTATGGCTACGGTTCATGACGATGTTGACAACATCGATTATTACGAGATTGCCGACAGCCTTGAACTCCGTTGGGCAAGTTACTATCAGAACAAGAAGCAGACGACAAAAAACACATTTAACTTCAGACTTCTGAATGATATTGACCTTAGCGTTACAACTGGTGGTGTAACATATAATGAGGTACAGTGGGTTCCATTTGGTGCTACTATGTCAAGGGATGAGTATGGGAACATTAAAGAGATTGAGTCCCCAGGTAATGGTAATGACCATTATAGAGGTACAATTGATGGAAATAACAAGACTATTACCAATCTGTTTATTGACCACACAAAGGCATATGATAATAGCTATTATAAGCTAGGTAAAGCACGTGCCGGCTTGGTTGCTCAGATGAATAATGGTACAATAAAGGACCTTGTGCTGAGAGGCTCTATCAATAATATTTGGCAGACAGGCGGTTTGATTGGTCGTGCTATTGGTGCTATTACCATTAAGAATTGTGGTGTTGAAATGGACATTACAAATTCAAGCAACACTGGTGCTGGAGGTTTGATGGGATATGCAGTATCTAAGGTTTTGGTGGACAACTGCTATAGCAAGTCTGATATACATGGCAATTATTTGTGGCATTATGCGCTCATTGGAAATAATCGTAGTAAGCAGGAAACAACAATTACAAATTGTTACAGTGCCGGTACTACTGAGGGTAAGTTCCAGAACCACAACAATCATCTTGTAGGTAATACAGATAATACCCTTATTGCCCAGTTCGTGAACTGCTATGTGCTTGAAACAGAAGATGACAAGGCAACAATCAACACTCCAAGCGAGATTCATTATGAGACTTTGGAGAACTTCAACAACGGTAAGGTTTGCTATTTGCTGAATGTTGGTGGTTATGGACGTAACATGACTGCCGACGATGTGGCTAATCTGAAGTATCGTCAGACATTGGGCGGCGATGCTGCTTACGATGCAGATGTAACAGAAGAGCAGGTTGATGAATTCCCCGCATTGGCTGGTACAAGATGCGAAAGAGCCGATGTACACAAGGCTGGTTTGTTTAAGCCTGAGGTTGAGCCTGTTACAAACAACGGTACAGTAGTGTACGACGGTGGTGTTGATTTTGCATACTCTCTTGACGAGAAACTTGACAAGGGCTGGTATTTCAACGGTACAAGAAGTCTGACACAGATTACTGATGCTGGTCACTATGATGATTGTGTACCTGCATATAGTGTTCCGTTCTTCTATATGAACAGAATTTATACAGGTGATAATCTGAATTGCCATATCAACAAGGATACAAAGGATGTAATGTTTACAAGTTCTTCTGTTGAGACGGTTGAGCCTGTTAATGGAGTGTTTGAAATTGGTGACAAATTGCGTCTGTTCTGGTTCTCTTACTATACCAACAAGGGTGTTTGGTTACATAGGGATAAAATGACACCGGATATGTGTTATTTTGATTTGGATAGTAAGCAGGATGGCAAAGACGTTGAAAATGGAGTATGTGAAGAAGTCACAGTAGGTGATAAAACAAAGTATCGCTACGCTGCTCAAGATGTAGTAAAGAATACTTATGGTCCTTATTATACGACAAATGTTAAGTTGGTTGACAATATCGACCTTAACCCTGGCTTTGCATTCAGTTCTAAGGGCTATCACTACAAGCTTGATGAGAACGGCCATGCAGTAGACTCTATTGCTCCTGTATTCAAGACAGATGCCGAGCTTATTGAGTACTACAATAAGAACAATGTTCCATATTATGGCTCTGACGAGTTTATGGAGGCATGGGCTAAGTATATGAGCTACAGCGCATATAAGGTTGTTGACAACTCGCTGCTTCGTGGTGGTATGATTACCGCACAGAATCTTGAGCCTATTGGTAAGTCAACATCTCAGAAGCGAAATGGTTCTTCATGGTATTACAAGGTTAAATCAACCAATGCGTATAAGGGAGATTTTAACGGTAACAACCATTATATCAAGAACCTGTATGTAACAACATCTACTTCGGTTGCCGGTTTGATTGGTGTCGGAGCTGGTGGTACAAAGATTCATAATCTTGGAATTGAGAGTGGATATGTTCATTCTTCAAACTCATACGCTGGTGTATTTGCTGGTGTTAAGTATTATGGACCTGCAGGTGCTGGACAGTTCGTTATCCGAAACTGTTATAACAAGGCATTCTGTATGTCAGAGGACGTAAACTGTGGTGCATTCGTTTCTGCTTCTCATAGCGGTGCTGGTCCTATTCAAATCTTCAATTGTATCAACTATGCAGATATCTATACGATTTGCGACCCAGGTGCATTCTGTAGTAATATAGCATCAGGAGGTAGTGGTTCTACAGGAGCGAAGATTTACAACAATATCAACTTCGGTCGTCTGATGAGTAGATCTGGCTTGCAGGAGATATATAATGTAGGACATAGTATGACAAATAATACTGAGGAACTGAAGCCATTCTATGTTAAGTCAATGGGTGATGCAGGTAAGGAGTCTGTCGATTACTATTACAGACGTGCTCCATACAATTACCGTCAGAATTTGATTGCCCGTTATGCTGATGGTACGCCTCATGGCATGGACAATACTATTGTCAAAGAGTATGGAGAAGTGCTTTCTCCTGAAGATTTAGAAGAGGCAAAAAAAGCTAGTGGATTTGACAACAATGGTGATTTCAGAAACAACATCTATGTTGAGTATGTTGGCGACTACAATTTAATGTTGGGTGATTTCAAAGATGATTATTATAGTCCTCGCTATAACTTCAGCGCAAAAGAGGTAACAGATGATCAGCGTAAGTTCCAGAGCGGTGAGATTGCATACAACGCAAATCTGTACTATTCAGGCGATGATACAAACAACTATAAGGCGGATGCTAACAAGATTTTGTATGTTCAGTGTATGAACGACATTAAGGATAAGGAGAAACCGGGTGATTTGTATCCTGTATTGCTTGATTTCAGTGATATCAACAACCTCGTGTACAAGGGTATGTTGTTCGACAGCTCTGCCGACAACTTTGATCCTTCAAAATACGAGCCGGAAGACTTCTATATGAACTATACAGGTGCTAACCGCCATCCACACTCTGGTTATCATACAGGTAATGCCGTATCAACCAAACTTGGCTCTGGTAACGACAACTGGATTGTATTCTTCAATCACGACAATGATGCTTACAATCCACACTCAGACAACACCGTGATGAATGGTGGTAGAAAGGACAACTATGGTGTGAACTGTGTATGGGGTAAGCTTGCCAAAGGCTCAGATGGTTCTTATGCTCCTATCTCAGGAACTACAATTCAGGCAGACGAAATCCTGTTGTCTGATCCGGGTTCTAAGATATACACTTCTGAGTACAACTCAACAAGCCAGAAGACTCTGTATAGAGAGGATATGCGTATGCAGCACAAGGACTTCAACTTCTATGTTCCATGTCCTGTTCCTGCCAAGAAGATTTCGTACAAGCGTACTATCAAGAATGTTAAGGATTATGCTACAATAAGTACTCCTTACAAGGTTTACGGTGTTGTAGTAAACAATCAGGATGTGCTTGGCTCAGACATCAAGTTCTACAAGTTTAAGAGCTACAAGACTGAGAACAGTAGAACAACTGTTACATTCGAGGAAGTGTCTCTGAAGAAGGAATCTGTTGATGGCAATGAGTACAATGTATTGCCAGTTGGCTCTTACTTGATGAAGTACACGCCAAGTGAAACTGTTGGTGAAGGCGGTTCGGCTGTATTGTCATTCCGCTCAAAGACCGACCTTTACTCAGACTTGTCTGCTGTTCAGGTTAAGGATTACGAAACAGTATCGTCTGTTGAGCAGACAGACCGCGTGCCTGGTGAGGTTAATGGTTCTTATGCTCAGGGATTGTTCCGTCAGAAGTACTTCGACAATGATATACTTCCTGTCGGAGAGTCTACCGACTACGTTGCATATCAGGGCGGCTATCTGGTAAGAATGGACAATAAGTCGTTTATCGACCCATTCAGAATGTATATGTACATGCCAAAGCAGGCTACTTCGTCAGACGCTAAGGTTCGTATTCAGTTCACATCTCTGTTTGGCGACGATGAGGTTGTAACCGACGTAATCGATACCGTAATGACAGAAGACGGAAATATCGAGGAAGATGTTCCGGTTGACGTATTCGACCTTAACGGTAGAAAGTTGAAGCATCAGATTATGAGAAGCGAGGCTCTCGATGGACTTGACGCTGGTGTATATATTATTAATGGAAATAAAGTTTATAAGAAGAATTGATAATATGGGTAAGATGATATATGTTGCTCCAAAGCTCAGCAGAATAGAGCTGGACAAGAAATATTGCGAAAGTGTAGATGTTGATACTCTTATTAAGGAGTCGGTTGAGTATGTTGGCGGTGGTGATGCCAAGCCAAGAATAAACTATGGCGACGAAGGAGGCAGACGCGGTAAGTGGGGTGACCTCTGGGCAGAAGACGAAAAATAATCTGATTTCGTTATAAAAAGAAAGAGTTGTACGCTATTTGTACAACTCTTTTTTTGTTTTGTGTAATATTAAAAGCCAAAGTATGCCTAAATATGAGAAAAATATGTAATTTTGCAGAATAATATGTTTCATTTAAGTTATTAATTCAAAAGATAGGGATTTTACATTTATTGTTGTATAGGTAAGAGATTATTTATTATGAAGATAGATATGCTTTTTAAAAAATGTTTACTTGCACACATACTTATGCTTGTATGTGCAGTTGGTGCTTTTGCCCAGCCAAGATATAATGATGATTGGGGAAAACATGCACGTCAAGGTGGTGTGATATGTGACCAAAAAGAGAGGAATGCAGAAATGGCAGATGGGGTAACTATGGTTCGTTATCACCATTATTATAACGTAAAAACAGCGGAAGAACTTGCATGGATATTCAGTAATGCCGATCGACACGTAGATGACGACAAAGTAGATAAAGATAAAAATGAATACGAGGGAATATTTATCCAGCTTGCTGCCGATATTGATATGGGTAATTATTATTGGGTTGGAAAAGGCTCTCAAAATCGTATCTATTATATAGATGGTTCAATCCATGAACATGCAGTTGGAGGATATACCATAAGGAATATACATCTGCGAGGCTCTGGAGTTACTACCAATAATAGATACTATGGCTTCTTCAGCGATGCCAAAGATATCGTTTTCTATAATGTAAATTTTGAGTTCAGTAGTGTTAACAATGATAAAATCGTTGGTGACAAAAACGGCTTGCTCATAGGTAATTGTGTTGGTAATGCGAGATTCAGAAGAGTAAACGTAACATTAAATTCTGATTTTGCTACGTCTTATAATTATACAGGAGGTTTGGCGGGCTATGTTGCAAAAAAACTGACCGTAGATTATACAACGCTAACGGTAAACGGAGTTATATCTGGAAAGAATTATGTAGGCGGTTGTGCAGGCTTTGCGCAGAATATCAGCTCTACTGAAACTTCTGTCATAGCTAATAAAACAATAAATGACAAGGAAAGTGGTTTTTCTGCCTCTAACACGTATGTTGCCGGGTTTGTTGGCAGACTTAATGGTAACTATACTTCAAGTCTTAAAGATTGTAAATCCGAGGTGTTGTCATTGAGTGGTAAAGCTCGTGTTGCCGGCTTTTTTGGAGAGGTTATTTCAGCGAATGTTACATTTACTGGATGTTCGTTTAAAGGTGGAATTAATTCAAATTTTGCAGTAGGAGGCTATGTCGCCATTACAGAAAATGCAAGCATTACGGTTAAGGATTGTAGTGTAACGTTGAATGAAAAGTCTGGTACGTGGCCAAGTTTTGTCGGCGGAATTGTTGGTAATTTGGGCCCGAAAGAGGGTGTTGTGTATAGTGATAAGCTTATTGTAGATAATTTCACAATGGGCGATGCACAAAAAAGATATTCATATAAGATTGAAAATAATATTTACGCTGCTGCTGGTTGCGTGGCCTTCATGGCTAAGGGTACAGAGTTGCAGGTGAATCGTCTGTCGCTTAAAAACATTGAGCTTAACGGTGAATGTTTGGGAGCAGTCGTTGGTAAGTGTACTTCGGATAATACGATAACTATATCAAATTCTGAAGTCTCTAATGTCGTAATGGTAGGTTCTAATCATGTTGGTGGATATGTTGGATATTCGAAAGGCGACTTGGACGTTACTAATATAACTCTTAAGAATGTTTCTGTTTACACAGCAAGTAATTCTGCTGGCGGAATAGTTGGATATACTGAAGGCAAACTTATTGTTGACGGCGTAAACGGCTCGGCTGATGCTTATTGTAACGTATCATGTAAGAGTAGTTTGAGCAAGGCTTATACAGGTGGCGTTGTTGGCTATGCAAATGCTGGTGCAGATATAAAGAACGCCAACTTGTATGTTAATGTTTCTGGATGTACAGAGACTGGCGACAAGATTGGTGTTGGCGGTATAACATGTACTATTCGTAAAGGAACGGAATTCAATATTAATAGTTCGAACATCTATGGTTCGATGGTTGATTTGGACAAGAGTTCTGGTAAGTTCGTCAGCGGTCTTGTTGGCTATAACGACGGAACTTTGCATATAGACAAGTGCTCATTCAACGGAAAGGTTATGGCTAAGGGCTATGCCGGTGGATTTGTTGCGATAAATCAGGGCGTCTTGCGAATTCTGAATTCAGAAAACAATGGTGAGATTACTATTGATACTAAATTCTCTGGCGATTATGAGAATTATTACGGCGGTTTCGTTGGCGTGACAGGCAGCAACGACAGCGGTTCGAGAAAGAGTGGTAAGCTTGATATCTTGAATTGTACGAACAATGGTACTATTGCTCCGGGAAGAATGTATGCAGCAGGCTTCGTAGCAATGGTAAATACGACAGATGCAGTACGCTTGTATGATTTGACGAACAAGGGTGTTATCGAGGCAGTTTCTGAGGCTGGAATGAAGCAGTATTACGGTGGTATCGTAGGTAGATTGAAGTATGCCAAGGATGCAGATGGCGACAATTACAATATGGTGATTAAGTATTGTCATAATGAGGCAGACATCACGGCTAATGCAAGTTGCGGCGGTATCGTTGGAACAAACGAAGGCTCATTTGCATCGCTGATTTCAGACTGCTACAACGAGGGCTCAATCAAGATATATGATGAAAATAGCGATTGTGGCGGTATCATTGGAACAACAGGCGATGATGCAGACAAGATGATTGTACAGTATTGCTACAACAAGGGAAATGTTCAGTTTGTTGATGCAAACGGCAACTTCGTAAAGCAGGCGTACGGAATTGGCTGCGTTGATGGCGCAAACTCTCTGGTTAAGAATTGCTATAATATTTCGGCTGTTGATGGAGAGATTCCATGCTTTGCAAAGACTAGTAACGCAAAGGTTGACAACTGCTATCAGCTTATACCTGATGCCGTTTCGGCCGTTAAGGACAAATATGGCAAGCAGATGGCTGATACTCGTCAGCTTAACTGGTACGACAGCAACCAGGCTGAGAACATTACGTTGCTCGACCGTGAGTGCTTCAACGCCGGAAAAGTTGCCTATCTGCTGAGCGCTGATGCCAAGTCGGACATTGAGGAAGTTCACTATGTTCAGAATCTTAACGGATACGAAAACAAGGCTACAGACGGTTCGTACGATGATATGCCAGTTATGACTTACTACTATCGTGCGCTTGATAGTGATCTTTACAATGAGGATGACGGATGGGAAATCAACTATCCAATTGTATCACGTAACGATGTTACAAGCAGAATAGTTTATCAAGGAGAGGTATATAGAGACAATCATGACACCTCTTATAAGGAGGAAGAAATGAACGGCCAGCCTGTGGCACATCAGCAGAAACAGGGCTATACAAACAGCAGCAATTCTGTTCTGGCTGTGCCTCACGATTACATCAGTTATATTGATGCGATTGGAAACGGCAAGAATAATTATATAAAGATGGTTAGCGGTGCGCTTCTTGACGAGGTAAATATCGATATGTGGAAAATGTGCGACGAACGTACATCTCAGACTGATATAAACTGTGCTTGGGATAGCGATGCAACCATAGTGAACGGTGTAACTCACTATAATAATCTGGAGGCGAATGAAATTCGTCTTACAGACCCTTCTGTAAATGGTGCAACCAAGAAGGAACTTGTTGTACCATATAACTTCTATGCACCTTCGGATATTAGAGTTGTAGGCGATATTGAGTACAGACGTGTGATGAGGAATGGAAAGTTGGCGTCGTTAGATTTACCATTTGATGTTGAAGAAATATCATACTATAATAATGGTGTAAAACAGCAGCTTCGTTTCAATCCTAATGACAATGGTTTCAAAAATAATCCTTATATATTGTTTGAGGAACTCTCTGATTTTGAGCAGAAGGATGGTTCTAATAAGGTTTATATCAACTTCCAAACTGTAAGTGGTAATATAATTCCTGCAGGTAAATATATGGTGACATACAGTGGACCAGACGGATCGGTAGTAAGCTTCAGAGGCTCAGGTAAGATAAATAAGACCAACTGCCCATATACAGATACAGAGGCAAAACCATTCAACCAGCCAACAGCCAACAGTGCAGCAAACGGCATGGAACTTCGTGGCTTCACACAGAGATACATAGCAAATGCAACCGAAGGTGAGAACTATTGGAAGAATTATTTGTATCTTGACTACGACAAGAACGGAAATCCGATTATGCGCCGTGGTGCAACTTGCGGAGGCGTTTGGTCAACTCCATTCCGCGCAATGTTGTATGCTTCGTCTGAACTAATCGGCGACAAGGGCGATGTTGCATCTGCTAGTGCAAAGGCAATTTACATCCGTAGCATGTGGAGGAACTATGAGGTTGACGAGGCTACAGACATCGAGACAATAGAGTCTGCGAATATCGATGCAGAAACAGAGGTTGATGTTTACAGCGTAGACGGTTTGAAGGTTAGAAGTGCTGTTAAGTACGGCGAGGCTCTCGATGGTTTGCAGAAGGGTATTTATATAATAAATGGAATTAAGGTATTCAAGAAATAAAGAAACTATGAAAAAAAATCAATATGTAAAACCGACCTTGCATAAGGTTATGGTTAACGGAATGGAAGATTTCCTCACAGATGTTGTGGTTGGCTCGGACATGGATGGTTCGGCTAATGCAAAGCCACGCGGTTCATTTGTGGTGAGTGAATCGAAAGAATCGAGATGGGGTGACCTATGGGGGACAGGCGAGGATCCTCATAACACCGCAAGATAACAAATTGGAGGTATGTTGTTCTTCGGCATACCTCTTTTGTTTTTCTTAATTTGATGGCGAATCAGAGTAAAAAAGCAGAATATGTTGCTAAAATCCTTATGGTTTATATAAAAGATGCATATTTTTCGATAATTATCAACTTTACAATTTTTGTGAATTGATTTTTTTAGTATCTTCGCAACCATAAAATTAGATTTATGCATAAACTATATAAAATATATCAGGTTCTGATTGCCCTACCAATCATAGTGGCACAGACAATGATAACCTCCTTGTTTATGGTAATCGGTGCTTTGATTCACAATGATTATCTGTGCTTTCAGCCGGCGGTTTGGTGGGGAAAGGTAATCATTGGCTCTCTTGGCATGAAGGTTAAGGTGAATATGGATGAAGGCGTAGAACTCGATCCTAAACAGTCGTATCTCTTTGTCGCAAACCATCAGGGTGCGTTCGATATTTATATAATTTATGCGGCGATAAACCGACATTTTAAATGGATGCTGAAGAAGGAACTACTGAAGATTCCTTTCGTTGGTTGGGCTTGCTCGGCTACGAATCAGATTGCCGTAGACAAAAGCAATCCGAGAAAGATTGCCGAGACAATCAGACAGGCGCGTGAAACTCTGCAGGGAGGAACATCGGTAGTTGTATTTCCTGAAGGCGCGAGATCATTCTGCGGACACATGGGTGAGTTTAAAAGAGGCGCATTCTTGTTGTCTGACAAATTGCAGTTGCCTGTCGTACCGATTACGATAAACGGCAGTTTTGATTGTCAGCCTCGCACTCAAGGATATGTCAGCTTTGTTAATCGTGTTCCGCTGAGTGTAACGATACATAAACCGATTAGTCCCAAGGGCAAAGGCGCAGAATCTATGGCGGAACTGCTCAACGAGAGCTGGAATGTGATAAACAACGGCTTGGTGAAGGAGTATCAGGGCTTTGTTGAAAATCCTGATCAGTAATATTTTGGTCGGACTACGAAATTTATTGAATAAAATTGTAAATTATATATAATTGTTATACTTTTGCAAGTATGTTTAAAATAATTAAAAGATAATTAGACTTTAAATTGGATATGAGAAAAGTTGCTTTGATTACTGGCGTTACCGGTCAGGATGGTTCATACCTATCAGAATTTTTGTTGGGAAAAGGTTATGAGGTTCACGGAATTATTCGTAGATCTTCTGTTGATTACCGAGAAAGAATTGCCCATCTTGAAGGAAAGCCAAACTTCCACTTGCATTATGCTGATTTAGGTGATTCTATGTCGTTGGTGAAGGTCGTTGGTACCGTTCAGCCAACAGAAATATATAATTTGGCTGCTCAGAGCCATGTTCAGGTTAGTTTCGATGCTCCAGAATTTACAGCCGATGTTGATGCAACAGGTGTATTGAGAGTCTTGGAGGCTGTTCGCGCTTGCCACCTTGAAAAATCATGCCGCATCTATCAGGCTTCAACATCAGAACTTTATGGAAAGGTTGAGGAAGTTCCCCAGAACGAAAAGACTCCGTTCCATCCTTACTCGCCATACGCAGTTGCAAAATTGTATGGTTTCTGGATTGTGAAAGAATACCGTGAAGCATACAACATGTTCTGTTGCTCAGGTATTTTGTTCAACCATGAGAGTGAGCGTCGTGGTGAGACATTCGTAACACGAAAGATTACTCTTGCTGCGGCTCGTATTGCTCAGGGTAAGCAGGATAAGTTGTACCTTGGAAACCTGAGTTCGCTTCGCGACTGGGGATATGCAAAGGATTATGTTGAGTGTATGTGGCTTATTCTTCAGCATGATAAACCTGAGGATTTCGTTATTGCTACAGGCGTTCAGCACTCAGTTCGTGAGTTTACATATGCTGCGTTCAAGGCTGCTGGCATCGAACTGAAGTTCGAGGGCGAGGGCATGGACGAGAAGGGTATTTGTGTTGCAGGTCCTGAGAATCTTGTTGGCAAAACTTTAGTTGAGGTAAGCGAGGATTTCTATCGTCCGACAGACGTTGTGAACTTGTGGGGCGACCCTACAAAGGCAAAGAAGGAACTTGGCTGGAATCCACAGACAACAACGTTCGAACAGCTTGTTCAGATAATGGTAAAGCACGATATGGAAAAGGTTGCCGCAGAGCACGTTGCAAGCGTAATGCGCACAAACCTTGCCGAATATTTGGAAAAGGGTATTATCAAATAGTAAAATGTTAGATAAGAATTCGAAAATATATGTAGCAGGGCATCACGGATTAGTGGGCTCTGCTATTTGGAATAATTTGAAGGCTCGCGGCTACAACAATCTTGTAGGCAAGAGCCACAAGGAACTCGATTTGCTTGATGGCGTGGCAGTGAAGAAATTCTTTGATGAAGAAAAGCCTGATGCTGTAGTCCTTGCGGCTGCCCACGTTGGCGGAATCATGGCAAATCTTCAGTACCGTGCCGATTTCATCTATCAGAATCTGCAAATTCAGCAGAACGTGATAGGCGAAGCTTGGAAGCATGGCGTTAAGAAACTTCTGTTCCTTGGCTCAACATGTATCTATCCGCGCGAAGCTCCTCAGCCAATGCCAGAGGATTGCTTGCTTACAAGCGCTCTTGAGTATACAAACGAACCATACGCGATTGCAAAGATTGCAGGTCTGAAGATGTGCGAGAGTTTCAATCTTCAGTACGGCACAAACTACATTGCTGTTATGCCGACAAATCTGTATGGTCCGAACGATAATTTCCATTTGGAAAACAGTCATGTTCTGCCAGCGATGATTCGTAAGATTCATCTTGCTAAGTGTCTGAACGAGAATGATTGGGATGCTGTGAGAAAAGATATCAAACTGCGTCCTGTTACAATAAAGAATGCCGACGGAGTGCCAGCAAATGTCTTGTCTGGTGCAGAAGTCTTGGCAGATGGCAGAGTGAAGGTTGATGAAAACAGCAGCAAGGAAGCAATTTTGTTCGTGTTGTCTCGTTATGGCATCACTCCAGAGGCAGTAACACTTTGGGGAACAGGAGCTCCGCTTCGCGAGTTCTTGTGGAGCGAGGAGATGGCTGATGCCTCTGTTCATGTGTTGCTTAACGTCGATTTTAAAGATACATACAAGAATAGCGTTAAGAACAGCGACGGCATAACTGAAATTCGCAACTGTCACATAAATGTAGGAACAGGAAAGGAACTTACAATTAAGGAGTGTGCCGAGAAGATTGTTGCTGAAATCGGTTTCAAGGGCGCGCTCAAGTGGGATAGTTCTAAGCCAGACGGCACGATGAAGAAACTTACGGATGTAAGCAAGCTACATAGCCTTGGATGGCATCATAAGATTGAAATTGATGAGGGTATCCACAAATTGTACCAGTGGTACATGCAGGGAATCTGTATAAATCATCAGACCATATAAATACATATTCAATGAAAGGAATTGTTTTAGCAGGAGGATCTGGAACGAGACTGTATCCAATCACCAAGGGAGTCAGTAAACAGCTTATACCTATTTACGACAAACCTATGATTTATTATCCTATTTCGGTACTTATGCTTGCCGGAATCAGAGAGATTCTTATTATCTCAACTCCTTACGATTTGCCTTCGTTCAAGCGTCTGCTAGGCGACGGCAGTGACTACGGTGTGAAGTTCGAGTATGCAGAGCAGCCTTCTCCAGACGGTTTGGCTCAGGCATTCATCATTGGCGAGAAGTTTATTGGCAATGATTCTGTCTGCCTTGTTTTGGGTGATAACATCTTCCAAGGCCCGGGATTCTCAAAGATGCTTCACGAGGCAGTAGAGACTGCGGAGAAAGAAAGTAAGGCAACGGTCTTCGGATATTGGGTTAACGATCCTGAGCGTTACGGCGTTGCTGAGTTTGACAAGGAAGGCAATTGTCTCAGCATAGAGGAGAAGCCAGCCCAGCCAAAGAGCAACTATGCCGTTGTTGGATTGTATTTTTATCCGAACAAGGTTGTTGAGGTTGCTAAAAATATCAAGCCTTCGCCTCGCGGTGAACTTGAGATTACGACTGTTAATCAGCAATTCCTTGATGACAAGCAGCTTAAAGTACAGACTTTGGGACGCGGATTCGCATGGCTCGACACCGGAACTCACGATTCGCTTAGCGAGGCTTCGACATACATCGAGGTGCTTGAGAAGCGTCAGGGCTTGAAGGTGGCATGTCTTGAGGGCATCGCTTTCCGCAAGGGATGGATTGATGCCGACAAGATGCGTGAGCTTGCCAAGCCTATGTTGAAAAATCAGTATGGACAGTATTTGTTGAAGGTTATAGACGAAATTGAAGGAGGTAAATAAAAAGATGGAAGTAATAAAGACTGCTATAGAAGGCGTATTGATTATTGAACCGCGAGTTTTTAAGGATTCGCGTGGTTATTTTTTTGAGAGCTTCTCAAAGCGTGAGTTCGACGAGAAGGTGGGTGCAATTCTTGGACATACAATTGATTTTGTTCAGGACAACGAGAGCATGAGCAGCTACGGCGTTATGCGCGGATTGCATTTTCAGAAGATGCCTTACTCTCAGAGTAAGCTTGTGCGTTGTGTGAAGGGCGCTGTGCTCGATGTTGCCGTTGATATCCGCAAGGGCTCGCCAACATTCGGACAGCACGTTGCTGTTGAACTTACAGAAGATAATCATCGCCAGTTCTTCATTCCAAGAGGATTTGCACACGGATTTGCCGTATTGAGCGAGACTGCCGTGTTCCAGTATAAGTGCGATGAGTTCTATCATCCTGAAGCCGATGGCGGCATTTGCATAAAGGACGAGAGCCTTGGCATTGACTGGAAGATTCCTGTTGAGAAGGCAATCTTGAGCGAGAAAGATATGAAGCATCCTTGTTTGAAAGATGCTGAACTGTTTTTTGATATAAACGACAAGCTATACTAAATGAAGAATATTGTAATTACTGGTGGAGCCGGATTTATTGGCTCGCACGTTGTTCGCCTGTTCGTAAACAAGTATCCTGAATACAACATCATCAATCTTGACAAGCTTACATACGCTGGTAATCTTGCCAACCTAAAGGATGTTGAGAACAAGCCAAACTATAAGTTTGTGAAGATGGACATTTGCGATTTCGATGCTTTCTACAAGCTTATGCAGGACGAGAAGATTGACGGCATTATCCATCTTGCAGCAGAGTCTCATGTAGACCGCTCAATCAAAGACCCATTCACTTTTGCCCGTACAAACGTGATGGGAACATTGAGTTTGCTTCAGGCTGCCAAGTTGTATTGGGAGTCGTTGCCAGAGAAGTACGAGGGCAAGCGCTTCTATCACATCTCAACAGATGAGGTTTACGGTGCTTTGAGCATGACTCACCCTGAGGGAATAGAGCCTCCTTTCACTACAAAGGCTTCTTCTTCAAAGCATCACGAGGCTTACGGCGAGGATTTCTTCTACGAAACTACGAAGTACAATCCTCATTCTCCATATTCGGCTTCTAAGGCAAGTTCTGACCACTTTGTCAGAGCGTTCCACGATACTTACGGAATGCCGACTATCGTTACAAACTGTTCGAACAACTATGGTCCTTATCAGTTCCCAGAAAAGCTGATTCCGCTTTTCATCAACAACATTCGCAACCGCAAGGCTCTTCCTGTTTACGGCAAGGGCGAAAACGTTCGCGACTGGTTGTTTGTTGAGGATCATGCACGTGCCATCGACGTTATTTTCCACAACGGAAAGATTGCTGAAACTTACAATATCGGTGGCTTTAACGAGTGGAAGAATATCGACATCATCAAGGTCGTAATAAATACAGTTGACCGTCTGCTCGGTCGTAAGGAGGGCGAGGACATGGATCTCATCACTTACGTTACCGACCGTCTCGGACATGATGCTCGATATGCAATCGACTCAACAAAACTTCAGAAGGAATTGGGCTGGGAGCCATCCCTTCAGTTCGAGGAAGGAATTGAGAAGACAGTGAAGTGGTACTTGGAAAATCAGGAATGGATGGACAACATCACAAGTGGAGATTACGAAAAGTACTATGAATCAATGTACGCAGGAAGATAATGAATATTGCTATATTATTGGCTGCTGGCAGTGGTACTCGTTTGGGAGCATCACTGCCAAAGCAGTTTTTGGAGGTATGTGGAAAGACGATTCTCGAACACACCGTCGAGGCTTTCGAATCGTCGGACGATATTGACGAGATTGCCATCGTTACACGCGAGGATTACGTTGAGAAGGTGAGCGAACTGATTGGCGAGCATCATCCAAAACTGAAACGCGTTTTGAAGGGTGGAAAGGAACGCTATCACAGCAGCATTGCTGCAATTGAGGCTTATACCAACGACGATGACAACATAATGATTCACGATGCCGTCCGTCCGATGGTAAGCAAGCGGATTATTCGCGAGTGCGTGGAGGCTCTTGGGAAGTACGATGCCGTTGATGTTGCCGTTCCTGCCACCGATACTATTTTGCAGGTAGATGAAAACGGACTTATATGCAACATTCCGCCGCGCAAGATGCTAAGAAACGTGCAGACACCGCAGTGCTTCAAGCGCAGGGTTATTGCCGAGGCTTACCGACGAGGACTTGCCGACCCTGAGTTTGTTACGACCGACGACTGCGGAGTTGTGCACCGTTACATGCCCGAAGTTCCGATATTCATCGTGGACGGCGAGAGCACGAATATCAAGATTACGTTCAAAGAGGACATAAAGACATTCGAAAGTTATCTGAACCGTTGATATGCGGTTCTTTTTTTTGCAGACTGTCGGAAATGTATTATATTTGCAGTCTATTATGCATCTGATTGATTTTATAATATTTTTCCTTTTCACAGGAGGCATAGTGCTCTTTGGCTGTTCTTTTTTCAAGAAGAAGATTTCTTCGGAAGAGTTTGTGTCGGGTGGTCGCAACCTGCCTGGGTGGGTTGTCGGAATGTCAATATTTTCGACTTATGTAAGCAGCATAAGCTATTTGGGATATCCGGGCATGGCATATGCCGGAAACTGGAACGCGTTTGTTTTCAGTCTGTCGATACCGGTTGCCGCCCTTTTTGCCGTTATGTATTTCGTTCCGTTCTATCGCAATATGGGCTGTGTGTCGGCATACAGTTATCTCGAAGAGCGATTCGGACTGTGGGCAAGACTATACGCTTCGGCTTGCTATCTGCTTACTCAAATGGCACGCATTGGCACAATCTTGTTTCTGATGGCTTTGCCTATGAATATTCTGCTGGGATGGGATTTGCAACTCGTCATCGTGCTGTCGTCTGTAGCAATAATAATGTATTCGATGTTCGGCGGAATAAAGGCGGTTATCTGGACCGAGGCTCTTCAAGGCATCGTTCTTATTGGTGGAACGATTGTTTGTATGCTTGTGCTGCTGTTTCAGACTCCGGGAGGACCGTCGAATGTTGTTGAGACGGCTTTGGCTGACGGCAAGTTCTCGCTTGGCAGTTTTTCGTTAGAACTTGGCACTTCTACGTTTTGGGTTTGCTTCGTCTACGGAATATTCACAAATTTGCAGAATTACGGTATAGACCAGAGTTATGTGCAGCGGTATCATGCTGCCAAGAGCGAGAAGCAGGCAAAGTTCAGCGCGATGTTCAGTGCTTTTTTGTTCATTCCGGTGTCGGCATTCTTCTTTATGATTGGTACTTCGCTGTATGTATTCTACAAGATGCAGCCCGACTTGCTGCCGGCAAGTATCGTCAAGGCTGATGATGTCTTTCCTTATTTCATTGTGCATCAGTTGCCTGTGGGTTTGACGGGACTTTTGATAGCTTCGATTTTCGCGAGCGGAATGAGTACGGTGGCTACATCAATCTCATCCTCATCGACAATTATACTGACTGATTATTATGTGCGAGTGCGCTCGCTGGCTTCGGAGAAAGAGCGCATCAGGGTGCTGAAGATTTCGGGCGTGATTGTGGGCCTGATAGGAATCGTAGTGGCGATTCTGCTGTCGCACGTCGATGGAATTCTCGATGCTTGGTGGAAACTATCGTCCGTCTTTAGCGGCGGAATGTTGGGATTATTCCTTCTGGCATTCGTAAGCAAGAAAGTGGGCAATATGGCGGCGGCTCTTGCCGTTATATGTGGAGTAGCGATAATCGGATTCATATCGGCAGGAACGATGCTTCACGGCTATCTTGCCATCGTGTTTGGCACGGTCGTGATATTCTGCTCGGGATTCATTTTTACGATGATTTTAGACCGAAGGCGCAAGTAGAAACTCGCTAACTATACGAAGAAAAGATGATAACTTACTAATAAAAAATATAGGTAAAATACAAATATGAAGAATCTTATTTTAATTGTGGCAGGATTGTTGTCTGCCTCGTCGGTGATGGCGCAGAATGGAGGCCTTACCGATATGAGTAAAAGCAAGTTTTCGCAGATGAGCAACACTCCGCTCGGCGCAGTAAAGTGGACCGGCGGATTTTGGGGAGAACGATTTGGCGTGTACAGCAACACATCGTTGCAGAGCATGTGGAATACATGGAACAATCCTGACGTGAGTCACGGATTCAGAAATTTTGAGATTGCCGCCGGCGATTGTCAGGGCGAGCACTGGGGACCTCCGTTCCACGATGGAGATATGTACAAGTGGCTCGAAGGCGTGGCATCGGTCTATGCCGTTACTAAGAATCCGGAACTCGACAAGCTAATGGACTATTTCATAGAGAGAGTGGCGAAGGCACAGCGCGCCGACGGATACATTCACACTCCGGTGATTATCGACGAGAAGAACAAGGGCGTTGATACACATTCGGGCAAACAACAGACTATTATCGGCACAAAAGTGGGAGCCGAGAACGAGAAGGGAGCATTTGCCAACCGATTGAATTTTGAGACATATAATCTTGGTCATCTGATGATGGCTGGCATCATGCACAAGCGCGCAACGGGCAAGACTACGTTGTTCAACTGCGCTGTCAAGGCTACCGATTTTCTTTGTCATTTTTACGAGACGGCTTCTGCCGAGTTGGCACGAAATGCCATCTGCCCGTCGCACTACATGGGCGTTGTTGAGATGTATCGCGAGACTGGCAACAAACGCTATCTGGAGTTGTCTAAGAATCTTATAAACATCCGCGGAATGGTAGAGAACGGAACTGATGACAATCAGGACAGAATACCGTTCCGTCAGCAATATAATGCAATGGGACATGCCGTGCGTTCAAACTATCTGTATGCCGGCGTTGCCGATGTGTATGCCGAGACTGGTGAGGAGCAACTGATGAAGAATTTGACAAGCATCTGGAAAGATATCGTCACACGAAAGATGTATATCACTGGCGCTTGCGGAGCGTTGTACGATGGCACATCGCCCGATGGAACCTGCTATGAGCCTGATTCAATCCAGAAGGTTCATCAGAGTTACGGACGACCATATCAGTTGCCAAACAGTACTGCTCACAACGAGACTTGCGCCAATATCGGAAACATGCTTTTCAACTGGCGAATGTTGGAGGCTACGGGCGATGCAAAATATGCCGACATCGTAGAGACCGCGTTGTACAACAGCGTGCTGAGCGGCATCAGCCTCGACGGAAAGAAGTATTTCTATACCAATCCGTTGCGCATCAGTGCCGACCTTCCTTATACGCTTCGCTGGCCAAAGGAGAGATCCGAATACATCAGTTGTTTCTGCTGTCCTCCAAACACGTTGAGAACCGTATGTCAGGCGCAGAACTACGCTTATTCGGTTGCCGACAAGACGCTTTTCTGCAATCTTTACGGCGAAAACACTCTCACAACCACTATTCAGGGTATTGGCGATGTCGTTTTCGAACAGAAAACATCGTATCCGTGGGACGGCAACGTAACACTCATTCTGACAAAAATAGCAAAGAGCAAGAACGCAGGAAAGTCGGCAAACATCAAGAACGAGATGACTCTAAACATGCGCGTGCCTGAATGGTGCGACGGCGCAGAACTGAGAGTGAATGGCGAGAAGATTGAGGGCGATTTCAAGGCAAATTCATACGCAGGCGTTAAGCGTGTTTGGAAGAGGGGCGACAAGGTTGAGTTTGTAATGCCGATGCGTGCCCGTTTGATGGAGGCGAATCCGCTGGCAGAGGAAATCAGAAATCAGATTGCCATCAAGCGCGGACCGATTGTTTATTGCCTTGAAAGTCAGGATTTGCCATCGGGCGTAAAGATTGACGACGTGCTGATTCCATCGGACATCAAGCTGACTCCGAAGAAAGTGAAGATTGACGGCAGCGACATCACCGCACTCGAAGGCGAGGTGAGCGTAAGCGATGAGGCCGACTGGAAGGGCACTCTGTATCGCGAAGTCGGCACATCAAAGAGAACCGTAAAGGTAAGTTTCATTCCATATTATGCGTGGGGCAACCGCGGAAAGGGTGAGATGACTGTATGGATGCCATTAGCAAGAAAATAAATATGAAGAATTTTATTACCACAGCCTTGCTGCTTTGCTCGGCTTTGGCTTATGGACAGACTGTCTATGTGTCGCCTAACGGAAACGATGCCAATGACGGCTCGGCTGGCAGTCCTAAGGCAACGCTGGCAGGAGCGTTTCGCGCCATTCGTGCGCTTCCTGGCGAGCCTGATTTGAAGGACGGCCAGAAAGCTTCTTCAAACAACGAGTCGAAGAAAATCGTGATGGCTTCGGGTGAATACTGCGTCTATGAGCCAATTTTCGTACGTCCAGAGGATAGTGGCGTGGTTGTCGAGGGCAACGGAGCCGTCATCTCTGGCGGAGTTAAAATAAGCGGTTGGAAGAAGCAAGGCAAACTTTTGGTTGCCGACGTGCCCGATTTCTGCGGACGCCCGTTCAGTTTCCGCCAGTTGTATGTAAACGGACAGAAGGCTGTGCGCGCCCGCGATGTCGAGGATTTCGACAAGATGGCAAGAGTCAAGTCGCTCGACAAGCCCAACCAGATTCTGTACGTTCCGGCAACGCCAGCCATCAAGAAACTTAAGCAGGGTGGCATTGGATATGCCGAAATGGTGCTTCACGAGATGTGGTGCGTGGCAAATCTGCGCATCAAGTCGATTGAAATAAAGGGCGACAGTGCCGCCGTAACGTTCCATCAGCCGGAAAGCAAGATTCAGTTTGAGCATCCTTGGCCGTGTCCGATGATTACGACCGACGGACACAACTCTGCTTTCTATCTCACGAACTCGATGGCGCTGCTTGACAAACCCGGCGAGTGGTTTCACGATATAAAATCGAACAAACTTTATTATTATCCGAGGGCGAGCGAGACGGTGAAGGAAGCCGTCGTTCCAGCCGTCGAAACGCTTCTCAGAGTTGAAGGAACGATTGATGCTCCAGTCAAGAATGTCGTGTTCAGGAATCTGACATTCAGCCATTCAACATGGATGAGACCGACCGAGAAGGGGCATGTTCCGCTTCAGGCTGGAATGTTTCTGACTGATGCCTACAAACTGCGTCCGAGCATCATCCGCCCAGACCGGAATCATAAACTCGACAATCAGGGATGGCTTGGCAGACCGGCTTCTGCCGTTGTCGTTAAGGCTACAAGCGGAATCAGTTTCGAGGAATGTACGTTTGCGCATCTCGGCTCGTCGGGAATCGACTATGAATGGGCAACGGAAGGCGGAAACATCATCGGATGCACGTTCTGTGACATCGCAGGAAACGGCATCGTTGCCGGAAGTTTCTCGCCTGAGGCGTTCGAGACTCACCAGCCTTACGATCCTTCGGACGGTCGCGAGGTTTGCCGTGGTCTGAACATCGTAAATAATAAGATTTCCGACGTAACCAACGAGGATTGGGGAACGCTTGGCATCTGCGCCGGATTTGTGCGCGATGTGATTATTGCCCACAACGAGATAAGCGAGGTGTCGTACAGCGGAATAAACCTTGGCTGGGGCTGGACGCAGAGCGTAAACTGTATGCGCGGCAACGAGGTGTACCGAAACGTGATTCACCATTATGCCAAGCACATGTACGATTGCGCCGGAATCTACACTTTGGGGGCGCAGCCAAAGACGTTCGTAACCGGAAATGTGGTTTACAGCATCTATCATCCGTCGTATGCGCACGACCCTAACCATTGGTTCTATCTTTATACCGATGAGGGCTCGAGCTTCATAACCCTCACCGACAACTGGACCGAAGGCGACAAATTTCTTAAGAATGCCACCGGGCCGGGCAACGTGTGGGAGAATAACGGTCCGGAGGTGAGCGACAGCATAAAATCGCTTGCCGGAATCAGAAAAAACATAGACATCGATGCTTTGCGAAAGGAGATTAGGACAAGAAAAAGCAAGAAATAAAACTTAGATAAACAAATGAACAAATTATATATAACACTGATGGCTTTTGCGATGAGTGCCGCAGCCTCTGCCCAGACTTGGATTTGGTATCCGGGTGACTACGAGATTTGGCTCGGAAACAAGATGAACAACCGACGCACCGAGCGAGGAGCGTTCTTCCCGCCGTTCTGGAAGACCGACACGCACTATCCGGTTGTGGAATTTAGCACGAAGATTGACCTTGCCGCCGATGAGGAGGTTGAAATTGCTTCGGAAGGCAAATTCAACATCAAACTCGACGGAAAACTTCAGTTCGGAATGCCGTCGAAGTTCCGTCTTCCTGCCGGAAAACATTCACTCAACATAAAGGTTTGGAACCAGAATACTCCGCCGGCAATCTTCGTAAGCGGAAAGACCGTGAAGAGCGGTTCGGACTGGAAGGTTACATACGAGGATAAAGAATGGATTGATGAGAGCGGAAAGGCAAGCGACACATCGGCAACAGTCTACATGTCAGCCGGTTGCTGGAACTTTAATTCGGCAGAAGAGAAGCCTTCGGAATTCTCTCTTTCGCGCAAGCCGATGGATGCCGTTCAGAAGAAATCAGCCAAGGACGGAATGTTGTTCGACTTCGGAAAAGAAACTTTCGGCTATCTCACCCTGAAGAATGTAGAGGGCAACGGAACGGTTAGCATCTACTACGGCGAAAGTCCCGAGGAGGCTTTGGATACCGAGCATTGCGAAACGCTCGACAAGATAAGTTACACGGCATCAGAGATAACAGATTTGGCTGTGAACGATGCCGCTGCAAGAAAGTCGGAATACACGCTCGGCAATAGCAAGGCTTTCCGCTATGTCTATGTTGTTGCCGACAATGGCATGAAAGTTGGCGACGTTGGCATGGACTACGAGTTCAGTAAGGTTGATTATCGAGGCTCGTTCAAGTGCAGCGACGATGAACTGAACAATATCTGGAACGTGGGAGCATACACAATGCACCTCACCACGCGCGAGTTCTTTATCGACGGAATAAAGCGCGACCGCTGGGTGTGGAGTGGCGATGCCGTTCAAAGCTATCTGATGAACTACTATCTGTTCTTTGACAGCGAGACAGTTAAGCGAACCACATGGCAACTCCGTGGAAAAGACCCTGTTACGAGTCATATTAACACCATTATGGATTATACATTCTATTGGTTTGTTGGAATTTATGACTATTATATGTACACTGGCGACAAGGAATTCGTTAAGCAGATTTATCCGCGAATGCAGTCGCTGATGGAGTATGTGATGGGCAGAACAAACAAGAACGGAATGGTTGAGGGCATGACAGGCGACTGGGTGTTTGTTGATTGGGCTGATGGCTATCTCGACAAAAAGGGCGAACTCTCTTTCGAGCAGGTTCTTTTCTGCCGAAGCCTTCAGACAATGGCACTCTGTGCTGATTTGGCAGGCGAGAAGGCCGATGCCGAGAAATTCTCTAAACTCGCTGTAAGCCTAAAGGCAAAGTTGATGCCAGCCTTCTGGAACGAAGATAAAAAGGCTCTGGTTCACAACAGGGTTAACGGCAGTCAGAGTTACGCTGTTACGCGATATTCAAATATGTTCAGCGTATTCTTCGACTATTTTACCGATGAACAGAAGCAGCAGATAAAGAAGAGCGTTCTGCTTAACAACAATATTCTTGGCATAACAACGCCTTACATGCGGTTCTACGAACTCGAGGCTCTCTGTCAGCTTGGCGAGCACGACAACGTGATGAAGGAGATGAAGAACTACTGGGGCGGAATGTTGAAGGAAGGCGCAACAAGTTTCTGGGAGAAGTACAACCCGACAGAGAAGGGCACTCAGCACTTGGAGATGTACGGTCGCCCTTACGGAAAGAGCCTCTGCCACGCATGGGGAGCAAGTCCGATATATCTTCTGGGCAAGTATTATCTCGGCGTGCGTCCAACCAAGCCGGGATACGAGGAATATGTTGTAGAGCCTCATCTCGGCGGTCTTAAATGGATTGAAGGCGATGTGCCAACGCCAAACGGCTGCATTCACGTTTACATGGACAAGAAAGTCGTAAAAGTTAAGTCAGGCGAGGGCAAGGGAACGATAATCGTAAAGACTAAGAACGGTAAGAAAATCGTTTCTGTTCCGGCAGGCGAAGAAGTAAACGTAAAACTCTGATAATGCAAAATATAGCTCGGCTGAAAATGCCGGGCTTTTTTTGTAAAAAAAGATTCTGGTCATGCAAGGTTTCTGAAAAAACTGCATTATGTTTGCAGAATTTACCCCAAAAAATAAATATGAAAAAATACTTAATCATTCTTTTTAGCCTTTTGGCAGTGTTTACTTTTACATTGTGTTCAGACGATGAAAAAGACGATGAGAAAGATTCTGTAACAGAAGTGAATATCTACGTTTCCGACGAAACCGACATCATGTACGATTTGTTTGATGGCGAATGCACTTATCCTATTGAGTGTATGCTTGTAAAAGAAGGAGATGCCGGCGATTGGCAGAAACTGCCTTTCGGCTTTATCGAAGGCTTTACTTACGAGAAGGGACATTCGTATACTCTTAGGGTGAGTAAGACGACTCTTGCCAATCCACCTCAGGACGCACTGAACTTTACTTACAAGATGAAGGCGATATTAAAGGACGAGGTCATTTCAGAGCCTGATGTCCCGGCAGTTGATATAAAGTCAGAGGCTGATATTGAATACGAGGAAAGGTGTCCGTTTGTCAAGTATGCCGTAGATTCGCCCGTGTTGATAGATAAGGACGGTAAAATCTATACATCAAACGGCAGAGAACGTCCGTCATTCAAGTATTGCCGCATCTATCTGAATAACATTCTTGATAAGGGTGATCCGAACTGGATACTGTTCAACAGAGTGCAATATGTGGCGATGTATGCCTATGTCTTTTCGCCGTTGTCAGACAAGGTTTCACTTGTTTCTGTATCAGGAGACGGTCCTTTGCTGAAAGATATCATTTCTGAGTCTGAGTTTGACAATATCGTATCGAAATCCGCAGTTGGCGAAGAACTGAAATTCGTTGTTGTGTTGGTCAATGTTTACAAGAAAGGACTCCAGCGGTTGGAAATCGTAATCAGAAAATGCTGATGGCGGCTCGTTCATAAGAAAAACAGCGAAAGGCTCGTGAAATTACGGCTTTTTCGCTGTTTTTTTCTATCTCGCATTGTTCGTCTTTACCTTGCTGAGTTTTACCTTTTTTGCATCAGAAAGATGGAAAGGCGGACGTTCATCGTGTTTTTTGGTCGAAAGGCTGATGTTCTTCAGCCTGATGCCCTCGGCATGAGTTATGGCGAATCCCCATGCCGGCTGAATGCCGTGTGCCGACGGCTCGGGATAGTTTGCCTCGCCAAACTGATTGGCTTTTCGTGCCGACGGAATGAAGAACGGATTCACTCCGCGCTGCTCGCGCACATCGTCGAGCGTTATGCCGCCGCGATATTCGATGTTTACGTTTTTAATGCTCACGTTTCGCACGGGATGTCCCTTTGTGCCGGCAATGATGCAGGCGTAGCGGCTGTCGGCATCCTTCACGCTCACGTTGCTGATGCTTATTCCGTTTACCGACGAATGATGAAAACCTTCTGGTGCTCTCATGCGGTCGCCCAGCCTGATGTAGATAGGCGAGTTGCAGATGTCGTTCATCTTAATGTCGCTAACGCTTACATCCTCGATTGCCGCGCCGTCTACTGTTTCCAATGCAAGACCGCGGCAATGCTCGAATGTGCATCGGCGTATTGTTATATGTCTGAATCCGCCGTTCGATTCCGTGCCCAGTTTTATGCGCCCTGTCGGACCGTCGCCGTCGGGTGCTTTTACGGATGTTGTGGCACGTGTTCCGTCAATCATCGTGCCTATGTCGAAACCGCTAACGTGGCAGTCCTCAACCAGAACGTGCTCAGTTGGTTTTTCGCGGCCAAGCGCGTATGAACATTTCAGCACGATGGCATCATCGTTTATCGTATTTACCTTGCAGTTTCTAATTACCACGCGCTCGCAGCAGTCAATGTCAAAGCCGTCGCGGTTGGTGTCGGCCGTTACGTCCTCAATCAGAAGGTCGTCGACACCAGTGAGGAGAAGGGCGAAATGTCCGCATCTCAGAAAACTCAATCCTCGAACTGTTACGTTGCGACAGTCGCGCAGGGCCAGAGCTTTGTTTGCCAGAGTCTTGCCGTTGATGTTGTTCTTGATGCCGCGCGACAGAACGTCCGTTCCGTCTATGAGTCCTTCGCCCTCGAGCGTAACATCATGCAGATTTTCGCCCCAGATGAGCGAGTTGTGCCAGTGGCTGTGTCCGAAGTCCTGAAAGTGCGAATCGTTCGGCTCAGGTTCGTCGTATCCGGCTTCTGACGATACTTGCGCCGCCTTGATTACTGCACCTTTCTCGAGCCTCAGCGTAATGCCCGATTTCAGTCTGATTGAGTAGCAGAGATATTGTCCTTCGGAAATCAGTACCGTTCCGCCGCCATCTTCCGCCGCCTTGTCGATAGCTTCGTTTATGGCTGGCGAGTCGATGTGCTTTCCGTTGCCCATCGCCCCGAAATCCTTTACGTTGTATGTGGCTGCGAGTCCGCTTGTAAGATGCAGCGAAAACAGCGCGAGAAATACTGTGTAGTTAATCTTGTTCATTTGTCTATGAGTTTTTCTTTTTTACTT
Organism: Bacteroides sp. Ga6A2; assembly: GCF_000702225.1. Taxonomy (NCBI): domain Bacteria; kingdom Pseudomonadati; phylum Bacteroidota; class Bacteroidia; order Bacteroidales; family Bacteroidaceae; genus Bacteroides; species Bacteroides sp. Ga6A2. The sequence goes on from NZ_JNKX01000012.1 coordinate 124,796, forward strand.
CCGACGGAAGGATTCCGAACTCCTTTTTGAACGTCTCGCGGAAGTGCGACATCTGGTTGAAGCCCGTCATCATGGCGGCTTCGGTAACGTTGTAGTCGCCGCTCTCGAGCAGTTTGTAGCAATGTTGCAGGCGGAACTTCCTGATGTATTCCTTGGCGGTCATTCCTGTAAGAGCCTTAACCTTGCGGTAGAACGTGCTGTGGCTCATCGCCATCTTGTCGGTAACGAACGGAAGGTCGATGTCTTGGTTCATTATGTTGCCGGTTATGATGTCGTTAAGTTTGTCGAGAAACTCTTGGTCGAGACGGCTAAGTTGAGCCACGTTTATCGTCTGCATAGGTTCTTCGACAACCTTTTCGGGTTCTATGCTGCGGTTGCTTATGTATTCGGCCAGTCTACGGCGAGCCGTGAGCAGATTCTTTATTCGGCTTGCCAGAAGTTTGGCGGTGAAAGGCTTTGTGATGTACGAGTCCGCTCCGCTGTCGTAGCCATCTTCCTTGTCCTCGTCGCTGTCTTTGGCTGTGAGAAGGATTATCGGAATGTGGCTCGTGCGGATGTCGCCCTTCAGCATTCGCGTAAGCTGAATTCCGTTCATCTTCGGCATCATGATGTCGCTTACAATTATGTCTGGAATCTGTTCCTGAGCCATCTGCACGCCCTCTTCGCCGTTTGTTGCCTCGATTATGCGGAAGTCATCGCAGAACGAGTCGGCAATGTACTGGCGGATGTCGGCGTTGTCTTCGACAACCAGAAGAGTCGGCATTGATGTGCCCTGTGTCTCTTGCTCCGAATCCTGCATATCTTCTTCCGAATCTGTCAGAACAGACTCGTCATCCTTGTGCAGTGCGTTTGGATAAGTATTGTCGATACTTAGCGACAGAGTGAAGCAGCTGCCTCGGCCTTCGGTACTCTCAACGCTCAGTTGTGCCTCGTGAAGGTCGGCGAGCGATTTTACGAGAGCCAGTCCGATGCCCGTTCCCGATGCCTGATGTCCGTCGTTTGCCTGATAGTAACGCTCAAAGACGTGCGGCAGGGCTTCGGGGCTGATGCCGTAGCCTGTGTCGGCAACCGATATGCTTACCATTCCGTCGTCTGCCATGCTTACGGTTGTACAGATGCTGCCTTCTTCGGTATATTTAATGGCGTTAGAGAGCAGATTGTTAAGCACGGTGGTTATGATTTCGGAGTCGAAGTAGATGTTTGGCAGATTTTCGTCGATGTTGAGTTCGAACTTCACCTTCGGATTTCTGTTCAACTCGTTGTAGTAGAGACCGATTTCGCGCACAAATTTGCCCAAATCGCCCTTTGCCACGGTAAGGCGGCGGTTTTGCGTCTCGGCTTTTCTGAACTCCAGAATCTCGTTAATCAGTTCGCGCAGTCTGTCTGCGCTCTTCTGAATCATCGAAACGCGTCGGCGGCACGTCTGCGGAAGTTGTTTGTCGTCTGCCAAGTCCTCGAGCGGACCGAGGATGAGCGTTAGCGGAGTGCGCAGTTCGTGGGTTATGTTGGTGAAGAATCTCAGACGTTCCTCGTTCAGTTCCTGCTTCTGCTGGCTCTCGCGTTTTTCCAGTTCGAGCGAGTTGCGCAGCGTCAGTCGGCGTTTGTACGAGCGCATCAGCCACACAATCCACAACATCAGTGCTATTGTGTAGAGAATGTAGGCCCACCAAGTGCGCCAGAACGGCGGATTGATGATAATCTCGAGTTGAGTCTGCTTGGCATTCTCCCAGTCCTGATTCTTCAGTTTTGCCCTCAGAATGAAGGTGTAGTGCCCCGGCTGTAATCCGCGGAAGATAACGTCGTGGTCGTTGTCTATGTTGTACCACTTGTTGTCCATACCTTTCATCATGTACGAGTATTCAACGCTCTCGGCCTGCGCAAAATCGCGCACGGTAAATGTAAGGCGAATGGTGTTCTGGTTGTATTCCGTGTAGACACGTTTTTGCGAGTCGGGCATCAGTTGCTGAAGTATCGTGTTCTTTCCTTCGGAAGCATAAAAGCCGAAGTCAATAATCTGAGCGTCAGAAACTTGCGAATTTCGGTTCAATAACTGCGGATTGAAGAAGCATGCGCCCGATGCCGAGCCGAAATATATCGTTCCGTCGTTGCCTGTTATGGCTGCTCCGCTGGCAAATCCGGTAGGCTGATGCGTGTCTTGAACGCCGAAATTATAGAATCTTTTTGAATCATGGTCGAAGCGCGACAATCCCGAATAAGTGCTTAGCCAGATGTCGCCGTCGCCGCTTTGTTGCAGAGCTTGAAGATGAATGTCGTTAAGTCCTTGCTGGCGGTCGTAGCAACTTATGCCTTTCAGATTAACCGGGTCGGCAAGATGGATAAGTCCTGCATCTGTAGCCAACCATAATCCCGAGTTTTTGCGGTCTTTTATAACCTGCCTTATCTTGTTGGTCGGAAATCCGTTTGGCGTGGTAAGATGTTTGTACTTGCTCGTTTTCAGGTTAAATGAATAGATGCCATCGCCAAGTGTAGCGATAAACACTTGATTATTCGATGTTTTCAGAATACAGGTGATAGGCGAGTGCAGCATTTTGCTTATTGCCTCGTGCTTCACTATTTTTCCGTAATGATACTTGTATGCGCCGTATTCTGCGCCAATCCAGATGTTTCCGTCTGCATCTTCGTAGAAAGAATGGATGTCCGAGCCTTCGGGAAGAATCCTGATGTGTTCAAACTGCTCTGTCTTTCGGTCGAAGCGGAAGACACCTTGGTCGTCGATGCCTATCCACACGTTTCCGTTGCGGTCGGTCATCATGCAGCGCGGAAAACTGAATTCACGGTGCATCTTGTTCTGTCCCGACCATTGTCGCGTCATTTTCAGGTCGTGCCACAGCGACAGACCGTTTTCGTTGGCAATCCACAGTCCGTCGGACTTTGTGTCGTTTGCCATCGCGTTTATCGAGTGTTTTCCGTCAAGAATGTTAAAGTCGGACTTCTGCGCGCTGATGAAGTCAATGCCGGTGCTGTGGTTTCCAATCCAAACGTTGCCGTAAGGGTCTTGCAAGACGCTTCGCGTGTTAAGCGATGATGTTTTCACCGAAACGTTCTCGTAGCACAGAACGGCATTGTCGGGCGACAGAACCTTTATTCCGCCGATGTCTGTGGCAATCCACAGCGTGCCGTCGTTCATCTGTTTTATGTCGTATACGTTGTCTTCGAATCCGTTTGCGCCCGAAACCTTGCTGAAAGTTCCGGTGTTGGGGTCGAAGCGTGCCAGTCCGCGGTCTGTTCCGACCCATATTCGCTGCTGACGGTCTTTGTAGATGCATCTCACGTTGTTTCCCGGCAGTCCGTCCTTTTTCTCCTTCTGATACCGATAGTTTGTTGTCTGCCCTGTGCTCAGGTCAACAATGCTCATTCCGTGCTGAGGATGACCAATATACAGATGTCCTCTTCCGTCTTCTATTGCACATTTGTTGTCGTGAAGTTCCTTCAGCTTAAGACTGATTGGCTGGAACTTACCTTTTTCAATCTTCAGTTTCTGAACCTCGCCGTTGCCATAAACAAGCCAAACGCCGTCGGATGCCGACGCAATGTTGTTGATACTCGATTTTACCAGACCATTGTAGGCATTTAGAATCTCGGTCGTGCCTTTTGTGGGGTTGTAGGCGGCAAGTCCGCGCTCCGTGCCTATGAGCATCAGTCCCGATGGCTCGTGCCAGTAGAGCGATGATATGTACTGTCCGCTCACAATCTCGCTTGTAACTACCGGCTGACACATTTTTCCGGCTATGCGGTTAACTCCGCTTTCGGTAGCAGCCCAAACGTAGCCCTGTCCGTCTATGGCGATGGCGTTTACAAAATTGTTCGACAGTCCGTCCGACGAATTTATGCATTTCGAGATATTGTGAACCTGAGCATACGGCATCAGGCTGCACAGCACAAATGTTATTGTTAAAATTATTTTCTTTCTCATGACAATCTTCAAAAGGATTTTTTCAGCCTTGTTAATTTTCGATTGTTTATAATAATGTGTTGTATATTCTTTGCAAATATACAAAAAAGAGTAGGTAAGTAAAACTGCGAAATCGCTTTTCGGGAACATTGACGCGTTAGTGTACTCATTTTGCTGAATTATTGTGTTTTTTACGTTGAAAATCTATGTTTTTGTCCCATTCTGCTGAAAAACCATACTCTAAATGGCAGAAATATGTCGGTATATTCTTGATAAATCTTTCTACTTTTGTCGCAATCAAGTCGACGAAATCTATTACCATGGATTGTTTCGAGAGACTTAACAGAATACTAAAACCAATGTTTCTAAAAAGAAGCGTGAACATAAAGTGAACATTTTAGTTAACTATAATTTTAATTTTAAAGGTTATTATGGAAGTAAAAAAGAATCCAAAGAGTCGTTCTGCCATGAGCGGAAAGGCTGACAAGAAAGGTTTCTGCCGCAGATGTCAGAACTTTCTTATTCTTGTCCTGATGGCTCTATGCCCGGCTTTTGCCATGGCACAGGGACAGCAAGTGACGGGAAATGTCGTTGATGAGTCGGGCGACCCTATCATTGGTGCAAGCGTGCAGGTAAAGGGCACAAGCAACGGTACTATAACCGATTTTAACGGAACTTTCAACATTTCTGGTGTATCAAAGAATGCGAATCTTGTTATCTCTTACATCGGATTCCGCACTCAGACTATTCCGGTTGCAGGAAAAAATGATATCAAGGTCATTCTTGAAGAAGACAAACAACTTCTCGACGAGGTTGTGGTTGTTGGTTACGGTATGCAGCGCAAGACCGACGTAACCGGAGCACTTACCCGTGTGGGCGAGAAGGAACTCAACTCTAAGCCTGTGGCAAATGCTTTTCAGGCATTGCAGGGAAAGGCTGCCGGAGTTGATATCACCACCAACGAGCGTCCGGGAACTGTTGGTAGCATCAGCATTCGTGGTCAGCGTTCAATCAATGCTGGCACAGATCCTCTCTATGTTGTAGATGGTGTGCCATTGCAGGCTGGCGGTATCGAGTCTATCAACCCTCGCGATATCGAGTCTATCGACATTCTGAAGGATGCTTCTTCTACTGCCATCTATGGTAGCCGAGGCGCAAACGGTGTTGTTCTGGTAACAACAAAGCGCGGTCAGGAAGGCAGAACTCAGGTCTCATACGGTGGCTCTTTCACATTCGAGAAGATTGTCGACAAGAGCCCTGCAATGAGTGCAAGCGACTATATTACATGGCAATGTACAACCAGAGCCCAAGCAAGTACACTCCGGGCAATCAGCCAACCAAGGAGCAGGATAGCGAGTTCTTCAAGGGCGATAACACTGCACTTGCCAACGTAATGAAGGGCTGGGAGAGCGGAACTTGGGACGGCTCAAAAGTAACTGATACCGACTGGACTGATTTCGTAACTCAGACAGGTATCACTCAGGAGCACACGCTTAGTGTTCGCGGTGGTACTAAGAATGTATCTGGCTTTGTTTCTTTTGGTTACATGAAGAACAAAGGTACTCAGAAAGGTCAGGAGTACGAGCGTTACAACTTCTCGGCATCTGCCGATGTGTTGGGTAACAAGTGGTTTAAGGCTGGCGGCTCTTTCAACGCATCTTACAGCGTGCAACAGTATGGTTATTCTAAGGCATACGGAACAAGTTCTGGTCCTACCGATATCTATGGTGCAGCAAAGGCTATTCTTCGTTATACATTGCCATACGATGAAGAAGGAAATATCATCACTCAGCCGGGTGGTTCAACAACAAACACATATTCAATCATAGATGAGTGGACAAAGTCTAACGATAATCGTGAAAACTATCGCGTTTTGGGCAGTTTCTATGCTCAGATTGACTTTGGCAAAATGTGGGAGAAGTTAAGTGGCTTGCAGTGGAAGACACAGTTCGGCCCTGAGTTGCGCTACTATCGTAACGGAAACTTCCTCGATGCAAGTTCTATTAGCCGTGCAGGAGGTAACAATACAGTTAGCCGTGACGATGAACGCCAGTTGGCTTGGACTCTCGACAATATGTTGCTCTTCAACAAAGAGTTTGGCAAGCATACGGTTGGCGTTACTCTGTTGCAGAGTGCTTCAAAGTCAAACAAAGAGGAAAGCAAAATAAGCGAGGAGAACATTCCTATTCCTTCTTTCCTATGGAATAATCTTGGTGCTGTTGATGTAACAGACTCTAAATATAAGGTAGGCATTGGCTCAGATTTGAACGAAACTGCCATGACATCTTATATGGCTCGTGTAAACTACTCTTTCATGGAGCGTTACTTGCTCACTGCTTCTGCCCGTTGGGATGGTGCGGCTGTGCTTGCTCAGGGCAACAAGTGGGATTTCTTCCCATCTATGGCACTTGGCTGGCGTATGGAGCAGGAGGAATTCATGAAGGATTTCGATTGGCTCGACCAGTTGAAGGTGCGTGCCGGTGTCGGTGTTACAGGTAACTCGGCTGTTTCTCCTTACGGAACACTTGGCGTAATCAGTTCTTACTGGATGCCATTCAGCACAGGTAACTCACAGATTTTGGTTACTAACGAGCCTTACTATTCAAGCGGTTCAAACCTTATGCCTAACAAGTATCTGGGTTGGGAGAAGACAACTCAGTGGAACTTAGGTTTCGACTTCAGTGTATTGAAGGGACGTATTGGCGGTACAATCGATATCTATACATCTCGTACAAATGATTTGATTCTTAATGTTAGCATTCCTTCAATTAACGGTTATCCGGCAATGAAGTCAAACATCGGCCAGACAAAGAACAAGGGTTTCGAGTTCACTCTTAACACAATTCCTGTTCTGACAAAGGATATTACTTGGAACTCAAATATCAATTTTGCATGGCAGAAGGATGAAATCGTTGAACTTGCTAACGGAAAGCAGGACGATGTAAATAATTCTTGGTTCATCGGACAGTCTATCGGCGTTTTCTATGGCTATCAGAATGCTGGCTTGTGGCAGGAGAGCGATGCCGAGGAGATGGCTAAGTTCAACGCTAACGGCGAGAAGTTCACAGCCGGTAACGTTCGCCCAGTAGACCAGAACGGCGACTATAAGATTGATGCTTCAGACCGTGTAGTTCTTGGCAACAAGAATCCACGCCTTACAGCAGGATGGTCTAACACTGTATCTTGGAAGGGCTTGGAGATTACTATCGAGTTGCAGGGACGCTTCAAGTATATGATTAGCACTGGCGGCGAAGGACAGCTTGGTATGTACCAGCAGCGCGAAATAAGCTACTGGACTCCAGAGAATACCGGTGCTGAGTGGCAGAAGCCTATCTACAACCAGTCTGGTGGTGACCCATATTCTGGTCTGCTCGGTTTCAAGGACGCATCTTTCATCAAGGTTCGCAATTTGTCTCTTGGATATACCCTCGACAAGAATCTGCTTAAGAACCTTGGCATCAGCAACTTGAAGTTCTATATTCAGGGGCGCAACCTTGGTATGCTCTACTCTTCAGTAGACTTTATGGATCTTGATACAAACAAGACTTATTTCAACCGTGGCTTCACTTTGGGTATGCAGGTTGATTTCTAAAATAATAAACTTAATAGAATTGTTTGAATATGAAATATATAAATAACAAGATTGTTGGCGGTGCATTGTGTATGCTCTCGCTGCTTGGAACTACATCATGTAGCGACGATTTTCTGAAAGAAGATGCCGGCCACAAGTACACAGATGCTCTGCTCGAGGAGGAGACTGGAGCTCTTCAGATGGCAGCCGGTCTCTACGCCAATATCCGCTGGCACTTCGGATATGAGTGGGCATACGGTATCAACCTTTACGGTTGCGACGAGTTCACTAACGGTGCCGACCTTACTTCGGAGTGCTGGAACACATACGATAACCGCCTTAATCCGCAGGACTTGACTCCGGCTCTTGGTGCTGCAAACAAAAACTGTCCGGCCGTTTCGGCTCTGTGGGATCAGATGTACTACGGAATCTCAACAGCCAACCTTATTATTAGTGGCGCAGACAAGATTTCGAACGAGGAATCTCGTAATAAGGTAAAGGGCGAGGCTCATTTCCTTCGCGGATACAATTACTATCGTCTGTTTGCACAGTATGGTGGCGTTGCTCTCGAAACCGAGCCTGCAAACGGTAATGTAAAGAAGTATTACGAGCGTGCAACAGAGGAGCAGACACTTAATCAGGTTATTTCTGATTTTGAGGAGGCTTATAATCTTTTGCCAGAAGATAAATGGCGCGGAAACGGTACATGGACAAAATATACTGCCGCTCATTTCCTTGCAAAGGCTTTGTTGTTCCGTCAGTCAGAGCGTTGCTCTAAGTGGAACTCTGCATACGACAAGAGTAAGGACTTGAACCGCGTAATCTCTCTTTGCGACGAGGTTATTGCAGCATGCCCGCTGGCTGCAGACTATTGGGATCTTTACGGAAAATGGACTGGCGTTGATTGCAAGAACGAGGGCTTGTCTGAGATTCTGATGGCTGCCGAGCATAACGAGGATAAGTCAACCCAGGGTCGCTTCGGAAACCGTACATACAACTATTTCGACCCTCAGTTCTCTAACTTCTCTGGCGGTTGGGTTCAGCGCGGTCAGTACATCGGTGGTATGGACTTCCAGCGTTGCCGTCCAACAGAGTACAGCTACAGCGTATTCGACAACGTGAACGATGCCCGTATGTGGAAGACATTCAAGACCGTATACGGATTGAATAACATCGCTTTGGCTGCTGATGATACAAAAGACAAGAATGGCAATATCGTACAGGGCGTAAAGTCAAAATATGGCATAACCGATGAACAAGTTCCTGATTTGGGTGACGAAGGTATCATCTTTATCCTCAACAAGAAGTCTGACACTCGTTTCGACGAAAATCCTTACGGAACTTTCGGTCGTGGCGGCGATGTTCACAACTTCGTCAACCCTCTCACTGGAAAGTGGGTTCCTAACGCATTCGTTACATTCCAGAACGGAAAGTATGTGCTGAATACTTACACTGGCAATCCTTCAACTTCAAATGTATTCTGCGGAATCAATAAGACTGCCGACGGTACACGAACAGGCGAGAAGGGTGATGCTCATCGTGATGTAATCATGGCTCGTACCGGCGAAACTTATCTTGTAAAGGCTGAGGCTCAGGTTCGTCTTGGCAACTATCAGGATGCAATCAGTACGGTTAATGTTCTTCGCGCCCGCGCCCAGTGGAAGAACGGCGAGGACAGAAGCTACTACACCGACGGTTCTATGGCTTTCTTGAAGGCTGATGGTGGCGATAACGATAACTCTACCGCAACATCTACATCAGTAAAGAAAAACAAGGACAAGAATGGCAAGGTGCTGAATAATACAGAGGCTTACTACGCTTCGATGACTCACAAGAATACATATTATCTCTCAACAGGCATCGAGGAAACAAAAGAGGCTTCAAACCTTCAGATTGAAAGTTATTCGAATCTGCCAGCCGAGGATGAGGCTATCTTGCAGGCATTGGGCTGTACTTCAGACTACGACCGTATGCTGAACTTCATCTTCAACGAGCGTTCTCGTGAGCTTCTTGGCGAGTGGAACCGTTGGGAGGAACTATCACGCGCAGGATTGCTTATTTCACGTGCCAAGGCATTCAACCCTGAGGCTACTGGCATAACAGCCAACAAGCATGAGTTGCGCCCAATTCCACAGAAGTTTATCGATGCCCTCCAGAACGAAGACGGTACAAACTTGTCTGAAGAGCAGAAGAAAGTATGGCAGAATAATGGTTATTAAAATTTAAGATAAGAGTTTTTGTTTTATTTCTGCAAATAAGCAAAGTGTGCTTAGTATTAGTATTAACAGTAAGGAGGGTGTGTCAAAATAGGCACATCCTCTTATTTGTTTTTTTACAGGCACGGCGTGGAAAGATTCTTTCTATGCCGCTTTTTTGATGTAAAATCTGTCACAAGCACCCACGAAGCCGCATTTTGCGTTATATAGTCGGTATATTGGTATAAAAACAGCCTTTGAGAGACCGTTCTGTGCCTGTTTTCTCATCACGGCAGCCATTTTCTTGATGTCAAAGGCAATGGCGAAGAAGGCAAAGTCCATGGTGACCTTGCCCTTGCCGAAGTG